>JAKURS010000002.1 GCA_022449705.1 Candidatus Poseidoniia archaeon
CGTTGTGCTCGTAAAGGTCGTAGTCCGCCTCCGAGCGGCCGTTCTGCGCCCAGAGCTGCTGCACCGCGGGGACCGGCGCCCACATCACCTCCATCGGCGCCAGCCCGGTCGCCGCCTGCGCGGTGATGGTCGCCAGCGGCGTGATGCCCCCGGCCTCGGCAGCTTCGCGCGCCATCACCACCAGCGCTGCGCCGCCGTCGGAAATCTGCGAAGCGTTGCCGGCGGTCACGACGCCGTCGGCGCCGAAGACCGGCTTCAGCGCCGCTAGCGCCTCGGCCGACGC
Source organism: Candidatus Poseidoniia archaeon (assembly GCA_022449705.1). Lineage (GTDB taxonomy): Archaea > Thermoplasmatota > Poseidoniia > MGIII > CG-Epi1 > UBA8886. The sequence continues at coordinate 284 of JAKURS010000002.1, forward strand.
GTCGTGTCGAAAACCCTCGTCGCGCGTTACGTCGCCTTGCGGGGTCGTGACGGGGGTGATTTCGTCATCATACCAGCCGGCGTCGGTGGCGTGCGCGGCGCGGCGGTGCGACTCGAGCGCGAAGCCGTCGCTGTCGGCGCGGCTGACGCCGCGCGTCGCGGCAACATGGTCGCCGGTGCACCCCATGGCGATGTCGTGGTAGGGGTCACAGAGTCCGTCGTGGAACAGGTGGTCGACCGGCTCGCCTTCGGGGTCGGGCTTCCACTTCTGGCGGCCGATGAGGAACGGCGTGCGTGACATCGATTCCATCCCGCCCGCGACGACGACGTCGTGCTCACCGGCGCGGATGCTGTTGGCCGCGTTCATCAGCGCCTTCATCCCCGAGCCGCACATCTTGTTGATATTGTAGGCCGGGACCGAATCGGGGATTCCGCCGCCGAGCGCCGCCTGACGGGTGGGGTGCTGCCCCAGCCCGGCCGGGAGCACGAGGCCCATAATCACTTCGCCGACCGCTTCCGGCGCGATGCCGGCGCGGGCGACCGCGGCCCGGATGGCGGTCGCGCCGAGTTCTGGCGCACTGACCCCAGCCAGCGCGCCACCGAACTTGCCTTGCGGCGTGCGGGCGAAGCCGATGATAACCGGGTCACGGGGAGCGAACATTGACGGGGGAGTGTCGCGGGAATAATAGCACTTGGGGGAAGTCATTAAACCGGCAGCAGGGTCCGCAGCGCGCCATGCCAGAATTCCGGATTTCCGAGAAACGCTGGTCGGTCGACCTGGAGCAGCGCATCCAGCAGGAGCACTACGCCGATGATGAGGCGTACCAGCGCCGCTACGGTTTCGACCCCGCTTCGGGGCGCGAGCTGTTCGTGATTGACACGCCGCCGCCCTACCCGTCGGGGACGTGGCACATCGGCGCGGTCGCGCACTATTCGATGATTGACGTTATAGCGCGCACTCAGCGCCTGCTCGGCAAGGAAGTAAAATTCCCGTGGGGCGTCGACCGCAACGGCATCAACGTAGAGTTCACTGTTGAGAAGAAGCACGGTCGCAAGATGCGCAGCTGGGAGCGCGGCGAGTTCCTGGAATTGTGCCGCGAGACCATCGAGGGCTACACCCGGGAGATGCGCAACATCGCGCGCCGTGTCGGGCTCTCGTGCGATTTCAGGAGCGAATACCAGACCGATTCCGCAGATTACCGCGCGGTGACGCAGTCCATCTTCGTTGACCTGTTCCGCCGCGGTGAAATAGTCGAGGCGCTGAGGCCGAACCTCTATGACCCGATCGAGGGCACTACCATCGCCGAGGCGGAGGTGACGCGGTTGCAGCGCCAGACCAAATTGCTGGACGTGCGCTGGTCGCCCGCCGACGGCGGCGATGATGTAATCATCTCGACCACACGCCCCGAACTAATCTGCGCCTGCGGCGTCGTCATTGTCCATCCCGACGACGAGCGCTACGCACACCTTGTCGGCCAGAAGCTGCGGCTGCCGCTGCCGGTGGGCGACCGTCCCACCGAGGTGGAGGTGTGCACCCGCTCCAGCGTTGACATGGAGTTCGGCAGTGGGGTGCTGATGGTCTGCTCCTTCGGCGACCAGAACGATGTCGCGGTCTTCCGCGAAATGCGGCTGGAACCATTCCCCGCCATTGGCCTTGACGGTTGCATGACCGCGGTCGCGGGACCGCTGGCCGACCTGCCGGTGGCGGAGGCGCGGAAGCGCGCGACCGAGCTGCTCGAAACGGAGGACCGCATCGCCGCTAGCGTCGAGCGCGAGCAGGAAATCCCGGTCTCCGAGCGCGGCAAGAATCCAATCGAGATTATCCTGCTCAAGGAGTGGTATGTGCGGCAGACGCACGTCCTGGAACGGATGCGCGAGCTGGCGGACAAAATTAATTTTGTCCCACCACGCAACAAGCAGTTCCTGCTCGACTGGATGGACGGCGTCACCATCGACTGGCCGGTCTCGCGCCGTCGCTGGTACCACACCGAAATCCCAGTCTGGTATTCCGCCGACCGCACGCGCGTCATCGTGCCACCCGCCGGCAGCTACGTCCAGCCCTGGCGCGAGGCGCCTCCTGCCGGTTCGACAGTCTTGGACCGTGAAAGCCGCGTGGAGTTGGGAAGCTACGAAACGCTCGCGCCGGAGCTGGGGGAGCTGGAGGGCGAGGAGAAGGTGTTTGACACCTGGATGGACTCGTCGAATTCGAACCTGTTCGTCAGCGGCTACCTCCGTGATGACGAACTCTTCGCCCGCGCGTTCCCGACCGCGTTACGCCCGCAGGGAAAGGAAATCGTCCGCACCTGGCTCTACTACACGTTGCTCAAGAGCGCGCTACTGCTCGACAAACCGGGCTTCGCCAACGTCTGGATTGACGGGCTGGGGATGGACCCGTGGGGGCGCAAGATGTCCAAGTCGCTCGGCAACGGCATCGACGCAGAGTCGGTGCTCGAGTGCGGTGCCGGCGGTCGTACCGGCAGCTGGAAAATCCGCGGCCCGGGCGGGAAGCATGTGACGCTGCGCGCCAGCAAGGTGGGCTCCGAGTGCTTCCGGCTCTGGAAGGCGTGCGACGCGCAGGTGGGCGACGACTTCCAGATTAACCCGGAGGAAATCGAGGCGAAGTATTTCGGCGTGCTCACGAAGATTTTCAACGTCGCGCGCTTCGCATCGCAATTCCCTGTTCCGGAAATGGAACAGCATCCTGAACTGGCGCCGGAGGACCGCTGGCTGCTGGCCGAGTTCAGCGCGGTGCTAGACACGGTCCAGAGTGGCTATGCTGCCATTGACATCTTCCGTGGCGGACAGGCGCTGAAGCAGTTTGGTACCGGCCTCTTCCCGAGCCACTGGCTCGAGATGGCCAAGCAGCGGCTCTACTCTGGCGACGCCTCGGCGACCTGGACGCTGCACCGGGCGCTGCACGACCTGCTGGTAATGCTCTCGCCCATTTGCCCCTTCTTCTGCCACTACCTCTCGGAAACGCTCTATGACCGCAGCGCGGTTGAGGAGCGCGACTTCCCCGCACCACCGCTGGGCGAACTGGCCACCGGCACGCCGGAAGGCGATCGGCTTCGTGGCCTGACCGCCGCACTGGTTGAATTCAACTCGGCAACTTGGAAGTCGAAGAAGGATGCTGGCCTTTCGCTCGCTGCTGAAATTGCTGGCATCACGGTGCCGGAAGCACTCGCGGAGTTCAGCGATGCGCTGCAGGCGATGCATAGGTTGGCCTGATTTCCCTGACGACCGCTATTTAAACTCACGAAGTGCGTTCGCGACCTCGATTGCCTGCCGCGTTGCCGTGACATCATGCACGCGCACGATGTCAGCGCCCGCCAGCGCGCCGGCGACCGCGCCGGCGAGCGAGCCGGGCAGCCGCTGCTCCGGTTTGGCACCTACCAGCATCTTCAGCCACGACTTGCGGCTGGCGCCGAGCAGTACGCCACCCGCAATGCCCCGAAACTCGCCCAGCCGCGCCATCAGTGTCAGGTTGTGCTCTAATGTCTTTCCAAAGCCGATGCCGGGGTCGACGATGAGCTGGTCGCGCGCAATGCCTGCTGCTTCGGCGGTGGCGACGCGCTCTGCAAGCCATGCCTTCACGTCGGTGACGACCTCGTTGTAATCGGGGTCGCGCTGCATCGTCTCGGGCGTGCCTTGCATGTGCATTACCACCGCCGGGACGCCCAGCTCCGCCACTGTGGCAACCATTTCCGGGTCACGCAGCCCGCCGACGTCGTTGACCAGCACGGCGCCTGCTTCCACCGCAGCGCGCGCGACCGCCGGCTTGCGCGAGTCAATCGAGATCGGGATTTCCAGTTCTGCCGCGAGCGCAGTGATGACCGGCACGACTCGTTCGCGCTCCTCCGCTTCCGGGACCGGCGGTGCGCCAGGGCGGGTTGACTCGCCGCCGACGTCGATGATTTCAGCGCCGTTTGCGGCCATCTCGCGGCCGCGCGCGACTGCGGCTGCGTTGTAGTGTCCGCCGTCGTAGAACGAGTCAGGTGTGACGTTCAGGATGCCCATCACGCGACAGCGGCCGCCCAGCTCCAGGCTGCCGAGGCGCATCTACTCGCGCAGGATGAACTGCGACTGGCAGTGGGGGCAGCCGACCTGGATGGGGCGCTGCGGCGTGTGGACCGCGAGGGTGCTGTTGCACGATGGGCACGCCAGCTCGAGTGGGCCGTCCACCGTATCTTCGAACTCCGCTTCTCCATCGCCACCGCGCAGCCGTCCTACCACCATCGCACCGCCCGCCAGCAGCACCGTTCCGAGCAGTACCAGCCCCAGCAGCTTCATCAGGTCCAGCCCCTCCCCGTCGCCGCCGTTGGTAGTAGTCACGGGCCCCTTTACCATCACCTGCACCGTATTGCTGCTGGTTCTTTCGCCGCGCTCGTCTTCGACAATGACCGTGGCGGTGTAAGTGCCGGGGGTGTTGAACACCTTGCTGAAGCTGCCCTTGTTGCGGTCGCTAATCAAGTTCACTGGATTGCCCAGCGAATCGATTACGGACCAGTCAAAGATCAGTGCCGCATCGTCGCCGTCCGGGTCGCTCGACTCGGCCGCCGAGAAAGTGACCGCCTCACCGGTCTGCGCCTCGATTCCGGTGTCCGAAAAGATGGCGGTTCCCTCAACGAAGACCCCCACCCGCGCCATCGCCACCGGCGGCTGGTTAGTGGCTCGCGTGACCGTGACGTAGAACGGGTCCGACGGTCCGCTGGTGAGCAGGTCGTCATCGCCCAGCCCCGAGGATAATTCGCGCACGATGAGCCTCGCCTGATAGGTCATCTGGTTTCCACCGGCCGGCAGGGTGTAGTTGTAGCCGTTGCCGGTCAGGCCGGAGTTATCAATCTCCAAGAACTGGCCGTCCACCAGTTTGAAGACCCAGTCGCTGCCGCCGATCGACTTACGGACCAGGTCGCCGCTTTCCAGATCACCGTCCGGGTTGAAGACCGGGTTGCGGTAGAGCAGTGTCACCCCCCCTTCCTCCAGCCAGTCGCTATAGACCCCGTCGCCGAATATGAGGCGGTACTCCAGATCGGCCCGGTCGTCCGGGTCGTACGAGGTAGAGAAGTCGAAGGTGACATGCCCGCCCAGTGCGACAGCCGTAGTGTTGCCGTTCAGCACCGCCACCGGCTGGCTGTTGGCCTTCACTGTCAGCGAGAGTATGACTTCTTCCGACGGCAGGCTCCGGCTGTCGCGCACCTGCACCCGTATCAGGTAGTCACCCGGATTGCTGAATTCGACATCCTCGTCCCAGTCGTAGCGCCAGGAGGTCCACCCCCCGGCGTAGTAGCGGTACTGCAGGTCAGTCAGTTCGTCATCGCCATCCGCCGTACCGTTGGTGGTTTCGTTGTCCCACGAGCCGCTGGCATCAACCCGCACCTTTTCGTCGACCCACACCGTCGCGATATCGAGCGTGGCGACCGCGTGCGGCGCGTCATTGGGCACTGCGTCCACATCCACCGTCGTGAAGTCGGCGTTGTTGCTCTTGCGCGTCTCCTGGCCCGAGAGGTCGGTCATCTCGGCATACACCTCGTGGTAGCCCGGGTCCAGCTTCAGGTAGCCCCATCCCAGCTCCAGGCTCAGCTCGGCCCCCGGCGCGAGCACCTGACAGCCCACTGGCTGGCCTTCCTCACCAGCGCGGCACTCGAACTCGCGCACCTCGTTTGATGGCCGGGGCTCACCGTCGTAGATAGTGAGCCGCCATTTGCTGGTCGCGGCGCCGCCCACGTTGCGGAAGGTGACGTTCACCAGCAGGTCGTTGTCCTCGCTGGGGCGCTCGCTGTCGGCCGCTGCCGGCTCCTCGCCGCCGACACCGTTCCAGCTGATAGCAATATCATCGCCCACGACCACCAGGTCGGGGGTGTTGGTTTGCCCCACCGAGGTCATGACCCACAGGTAGACGTTGCTGCCCGCGATGATTTCAGGGACCCCGTCGCCCTGCAGGTCCGCCACTCTCAGCCCGCCATAGTGCCCAGTCATCCCGGAGAGCGCGCTGGTCTTGGCTTCATATTCCCTGGTTTCGCCGTCGTAAATGTAGAGTTCGCCGCCGTTGGTGCCCCATATCAGCTCGGAACGGGTATCGTTGTCGAAATCCCCGCCAGTGACACCCCAGACGGAGCCGGTGTCCAACTCGCGGTCCCACTCCTGTACGCGGCTCTCACCATTGTAGATGATAATGCGTGCCTTTTCGTCGCCTTTCTTGGCGGTGCCAACCAGGATTTCGATATCACCGTCATTATCCACGTCCGACAGCGCCAGCCCGTACGCCTCATTCCGGTCGGTGTCAATGATGCCTCCATCAAGCGAATAGCTGCCGCTGCTGGCACGGTAGATCCGCACATCCCCCGACGCGGTGCCCGCCAACAGTTCATTCTGCGCGTCGTCATCGGCGTTGCCGGCCGCCAGCCCCACCACTACTTCTTCCAGGTCGCCGCTGCTCCACTCCTCGCCGTAGTCGCTGCCATCGTAGCCGAAGACCCGCACTTCGCCGTGTGGGTATGGAATCATCTCGCTTCCTGACAGGACATACTCGATGTAGCCGGTGGCAATCCCGATTTCGGGATAGGTAGAGTCGTCCAGCTCCGCCACCGCCAGCCCCAGCGCCGAGTCGATGTTGTCGCTCTGGTAACTCTGGGTAAAGCTGCCGCCGGAGCGGTCGAAGATGTAGAGATAGCCTTCGCCCCCTTCACCACTCACGCGCCCCTCGTCAGGGGCACCGGTACTGATTGCAATCTCCACCTCGCCGTCGTTGTCCAGGTCCGCCACCACGATGCCGACCGGCAGTTTTTCCAGCACCGGGCTGACCCAATCCACGACGTGGGTCTCGCCGTCAAAGGCGATAACCTGTCCCGAGCCGCAGCCGACCAGCACCTCCAGCGCCGGATCATCATCGATGTTGCCAGTGGCGATACCCCAGGTCTGTCCGCCCGGCAGGCTGTAGACCGGGCTCCACTCACCCTGCTGGGGCATGCTGCTCCAGACCAGTTGCGGGGCGTTGTTGCCGTCAATCTCCCACGCCTTCAGGATACCATTGTCACCGCCGTGGATGACCCACGGTTTGGCGTGCGTCAGCGAGACCGTAACGCCAGCGCCGTTGCTCATCGATTCGCCGCTGTCCCACTCCAGCCGGGTCAGTAGCGAGGAGCCGCTCAGCTCGAGCACATACAGGTCACCGTTCCCGACGGCGACCACCAGCTCCAGGTTGTCGTCGCTGAAGCCGAGGTCAACTGCTTCCAGCCCGTACGCCGCTTTCAGGTCGGTTCGCTGTACATCCGGGTCTTCGTTCTGTCCTAAGGCACCATTGCGGAACACGGCTAGCTTATCGGCGCAGCCGACGACCAGTTCGTCGATGCCGTTACCGTCCAGATCAGCCGCTAGCAGGCCGTAGCAGTAGCCGTCTAAACTGCCACCGAACTTGTAGCGCCCCTCCCGGTCACCGGTCTGCCCGTCGAAGACGCCGACCCAGCCCTGCTTGGTGCCGACCGCGATTTCCAGCGCGGGGTCGCTGTCGAGCTGCCCTATCACGACGCCCCAGACATTCTCGATCTGTTCATTATTGAAGTCCTCTTGCAGGTCGAGGTTCCACTCCGCCTCATCTGGGAAGATTTCATGGTCCTCTTGAGACCAGCTCTCGGGAGTCACCGCGTCAACGACCCACAGGTGCCCCAGATCGGCCCCCATCGCCAGTTCGGTTTTTCCGTCGCCATCCAGATCGCCTGCCGCCAGCCCGTACGGCTCCATCTCTGCATCGGTGGGGTTGTAGCCGTTGGCCCAGGCGATGCCAGAGGACCAGTTATCCTCCGACCGCAGTTCTTTTCCGTCCAGAATGCGCACCTTGGCACCGCCCGACGACTTGTAGCCATATACAATCTCCAATGCGTCGTCGCCATCGAGCTGGTCGACAATCAGTCCCTTGACGGTACTTCCCAGGTCGACCGACTGTAGCTGGCTGCTGTACTTGCCATGGGTCGTGTTCCAGTCCAGCACGTGCAGGTACCCCTGCGCGTTGCCAACCACCAGCTCATCTTCCCCGTCGCCATCGATGTCAGCCGCTACGATGGAGTCAAGCGCCCCCAGTGCGGTGCCCAGTCCTGCACTCCATTGCTCGCTCAGGTATTCCCGGTCGGTGTCCGAACGTTCGTCATTCCCCGCCTCGGCGGGTGGGAGCGCCGGGAGCAGCATCAGGACAAGCAGTATCGACAGTAGGCGTCGCATACGTCGCCCGCACCGCTCTGGATATTTGTAGTTTACCGCTCCTTTTCCGTCGGCAATGGTTTACTCCTTGGACAGTCTGGCCTGTAGTGCTGCGTGCAGTTCCGCTTCGTCCAGCCCGTCGGTCTCGAGGCCCAGCCGCTCCGCCGCGGCGCGCAGCCGCTCCTCCTCGCTGCGCTCGCCAGCCGCGCCGAGCGGGAAGGCGTGGTAACCCCGGAACTCCCGCCAGGCGACACCCAGCGAGCGCGCCGCCTCTGCCATTCGCTGAGGGCCAAGCAGCAACCACGCCAGCAGGCCGATGACCAGCAGCTCGAGCAGGCCGGGGCCGTTCACGGGGCGCCAAGCGCCTGCTCCAGAAAAGCGCGCCGCTCCGCCTGCGTCGTGGCGCTGATGCCGAAATACTCGTCGAATGCTTCCGTTACCGATAGCGCGAAGCTGCGGCCGGCGCGCTCCCGTTCAAGCATCCCCAGCTCGAGCAGCTCGCCGACATGCTCGTAGACCCGGGCGCCCATGCGGCGCTTGAGCTCCGACTGCAGCATTGGCTGTTCGTGTGCTACCAGCGCCAGCGTCCGCAGCAGGTGTCCCGGGATTTCCTGCGGTGCCAGCCGGCGGCCATACGTAATCGCGTCGCGTCGCAACTGTAGCGCATACTTCTCGCCCAGCCGCACCACTTCCAGTGCACCTTCACGGCCGCGGCAGGCGGCGACTAGCTCCTGCAAGGCGCCATCCGCCGCCTTGAGGGGGAGTCCCGTGGCTTCAGCGACCTCCTGCGGTGTCAGCGGCCGGCCGGCAGAGAAGAGCGCCGCCTCGACTGCCTTTGCGCTCAGCCCGCCGCCTCCAGGTTTCGCACGTAAATTGAGTGGCTGCGCAAGTCCTTCTGCTGGATATCTATGCGCCCTTCCCGCGCCAGGAAGAGCGACCCGACGAAGGTGCGCACGACGCTCGCCCGCTCGGGTGCGTCAACTAGGTCGCCAAGTGGAATCGGCTTGCCGTTCAGGGTATTGATTTTCTGCCACACCTGCTCCTTGTAGAGCGTCGGGTCGTCGCTGTGGATTTTATCCGCCAGGTGGCTGGCGTGGTCGTCCAGCACTGCCTGCCGCGCCTCGCGCAGCTGCCGGCGTCGCGCGACACGTGCGTGCCGTTCCATCTCCATCTGTCGCGCGTCTTCGAGCGCGCCGACCAGCTCCATCAGCGTCACCCGCCGCTCGCCGCGGAAACGCACCGTTTCCTCCAGCGGCGGCTCGGCCGCCATATCGAGCCGTTCAGCGTAGGTAGGTTCCCAGCCGAAGTCGAACGGCGCCCACTCCGCCTCCGGCTCGGGGAGCGGTTCGCTCGCCTCCACCGCGTCCGCCGAGCGCAGCCGCAGCACGTCCCAGGCCCACCCCAGGATAGCGCCCGCCAGTGGCAGGTCCAGCGCGCCCGCCCTGAGCGCGTGGCGCTGATATTCCTGTATCACCAGACCAAGGTCGAGCTGCCATGGGTCCAGCTCATGCTCGCGCACCAGCCGGAACAGCACTGCGATGCTCCTGGCGAGTGGGTCCTCGATTGCGGTGATTTCCACCCCCGCCTCTGAAGCCTGTGCCAGCTCCAAGTAGCCGTCGACCCGCTCCGTGTCGCCGCCAACGATGGCCTTGTGGAACAGCAGGTGATTCTCGACCAGGCTCACGCCGCCACTTCCTCGGCGGGCAGCGAAGCGATGAAACTGTCAATGTCGTGAATTTGGTGCAGGTGCGAGACCCCGTCGTCGGCCATGAAGACGCCCAGCACGTGCGCTGATTCTCGCAGCGCTGCGTGGTGCAGGCTCACGACCAGGAACTGCGCCACCTCCGACTGCAGTGCAATCGCGCGGCCGATATGCTCGGTGTTAACCCCGTCCAGGTTCTGGTCCGGTTCATCGAGCAGGTAGAAGGGGCTCGGATCGTAGCGCTGGATGGCGAAGATGAAAGCCATGCTGACGAGTGACTTTTCGCCCCCGGAGAGTGCCTCGACCGGGAAAAGCTGCTTGCGCGGCATGCGCGCCTTGATGAGCACGCCGCCGTCGAACACCGCTTCCGGCTTCTCCAGCTCCAGCCACGCCTTGCCGCCTCCGGTAAGCTCGGTGAAGGTAGCCTGGAAGTTCTCGTTGATATGTTTATAAACTTCAGTAAATCGCTCCAGCTTGCGCGCTGATATCTTGGCTTCGAGCGCCTCGAGCCTCCGCACCTCCTTGCGCAGCTGCTTGCGGTCTTCGCGGACGCGTGCCAGCCGCTCCTCCTCCTGCCGGTAGTGCTCGAGCGAGAGCATGTTGACGTTGCCCAGCCGGGAGCGCTGCTGTTCGAGCGACTCGCGCTGCAACTCCAGCTGCTCCGCGCCATCCACCTGCCGGGGCTGCTCTGCCTTCTCAGGCAGCCGCTCCCGCGCTTCCACCAGCTTTGGCTCACGCACCTGGATTTCCAGTTGCAGCTCATCTTTGGCCGTGCGCCGGCCACGGCCGAACTCCTCGCGCTGCGCCAGCGTAGTGCGCCGCTCTCCGAGCTGGTCGCGCAGGCTGTCACGCTGCTGCCGCAATCCTCCCAGCTCCTCGAATTTTTCATGCTCCTCGCGCTCCAGTGAAGCGACCTGTTGCGCCAGTTTACGCGCCAGCTTGCGCTCGGCGGCGTGATGCTGTTGCGTCTCGCGCTGCTCAGCGTCGTTCTGCTCCAGCGTGGCGGCGAGCCGCTCCGCTTCCGCCGCCGCTGGCGCCTCGCCCGCCTCCAACCGCGCTACCCCGGCACGTGTCTCGGCCAGTTCGTCGCGCAGCGTGGTGAGCGTCGCCTGCAGCTGCGCCAGCGCCTCCGCCGCGGCGCCACCGGTGAGCTGCTGTAGCTGTTCGGCGGCTTGCGCGACGCTCTCGCGTTGCGTCTCAATCTCGCCCTGCAACTGTACCAGCGCGTCCTCGCGCTGCGTCAGTTCGGTCTCCAGCGCCGCCACGGCGCCCTGCCGTGCCGCGAGTGTCTCTGTCGCCTGCTGTAGCTGTTCGGCGCTACGCGACACGGTCGAGTCGTAATCGGTCACGCGCGTCTGGATGGTTGCGCACTCGCTCTCCAGGGCAGCCTTCGCCTGCGCTACTTCCGCCAGTTCCTCGCGCAGCATGCTGGCGGTCGCCCCCAGATCCAGGCTGCGCGCCTGCGCCGCCTTTACGCGCGCCGTCAGCTCGTCGAGCGTGGCGCGGTCACCGGTTGCGAAGTGTACCCGCGCACGCGGCGGCGATCCGCCAGTCATTGCGCCGCCCGGCTCGAGCAGCTCACCTTCGAGCGTGACCATGCGCCCCTTGCCCAGCAGGGTGCGGGCTTCACGCAACGAGCGCATGATGACTGTATCACCGAAGACGTTGCCGAAGGCGTCCGCGTAGCGCGGGTCGAACTGCACTAGCTCCTGCGCGAAGCCGACCGCACCGGGCTGCTTGAGCAGCAGCAGTGCGTTGGCGCGGGGGCGGTAGCGCCGCAGCTTGTTGAGCGGCAGGAACCGTACCCGCCCCAGCCGGCGCTGTTTCAGGAACTCGATGGCCGTCCCGGCCGCCGCATCGTCCTCGACCACCACCGACTGCATGCGGCCGCCCGCTGCGACTTCCAGCGCCAGCGCGTGCTCTTCGTCGACTCGCCCCAGCTCGGCAACCGTGCCCACAATGCCTGGCAGGTCGCCCGCGTCGCGCGCTGCCAGTACCCCCTGCACTGCGCGCGCGTAGCCGCCCAGTTCATCCTGCGTGCGCTGCGCTGCCTGTTCAGCCGCCAGCGCAACGCTCGCTTCGTGCAGCTCGCGCTCCGCCCTCTCGAGCGCTTCGCTTGTCTGGGCCAGTTCCCCGCCCAGTTTGTCGTGCTTTCGTGTCACCTTGCGCAGGTTGTCAGCCGCCGACCTGCGCCCCAGCTGCAGATCCTGCAGCTGGAAGTTGGCGTCATCAGTGTCAGCCTGTGCCGCCGCGAGCAGCTGCTCGCCCCCTGCCGCCTGCTCGCGTACCTGTGCCAGCTGCAGTTCGAGCTGCTCGCGCTCACCCTCCAGCCGGTGGCGCTGCATTTCCAGCGTGCCTGCCGCCTGCCGCAGCTCGTCCAGTGCAGCGCGCTGCGCTTCGATTTCCTGCGATCCACTCGCGGCCGCGCCCTCCCGCTTCGCGAGCTGCGCCTCGCTCTCTGCCGCTTGCTCAGCGAGCGCTTCCGTCTCGCTGCGAGCTGTATCAAGTGACTTGCGCAGCGCCTTTAGTTCGCCGGCAGCGGTGCGATGCTCGGTGCGCAGTGTCTTGCGCACTGTTTCCAGCTCTGTCAGCCGTTTTTGTGCTTGTTCCGTGTTGCTCTGCGCCAGTGCCTGCGCGACGCGAGCCTCGTCCAGCTGCTGTTGCAGTTCGCGAGCGCGGTCGCCGCCTGCAGCGGAGATTTCCGCTTCTACCTTTTTATATTCGTCTTCGAGAGTCTCAATCGTCGCCTTCCGCTCTTTCAGCTCGCCTTTAAGCTCTTCCAGCTCCTTCCGGTAGCGGATGATAACCTCGCGGCGCGACTCCAGTGAAGCTTCCAGGTCGAGCACTTGCCGCCAGTGGCGCAGCAGTTCGTTTTCCTGTAGTTGCAGCAATATGGCTTCGAGTCGCTCAGCGTCGCGTTTCTCGCGCTCGAGCTGCCGTAGCAGTCGCTGGACCTCCCGCATTCTCTCCTCCAGCAGCGTCAGGTCTGCACCCACATGTTCGCGGGCGGAACGGGTCTTGTGCAATCGCTGGTTGTAGGCGGTTATGCCGGCAACGTCCTCCAGCTTATGCCGCCGCTCGGTACCTGACATCAACGAAGTTTGCGTGACGTCGCCCTGCTGGATGATGTTGTAGCCGGTGGCGTAGAGCCCGGCGCGCGAGAACAGGGCTTCAAACTCTCCCGCGGAAGAGGGCTCGCTGTTGAGCCGGTAGTAGGTAACGGGCTTGCTGCCGCGCAGCCGGACGCCCTTGGTGAATTTGACGAGGTTACTTTCGACCGAGAGATAGCGATCGGAGTTGTCGAACAGCATGCTTACCCGGCAATGCTTAGCTGCAGACTTGCGTCGCTTCCCTTCCTGATAGCCGAAAATCAGCTGGCTCAGCCGCCGCGCGCGCAGCAGTTTGGTCGAGCGCGAGCCGAGGATGAACAGGATGGCGTCGGTGATGTTACTCTTGCCCGAGCCGTTAGGGCCGGTGATGCAGGTGAAGCCGGCCCCGAAGGGAACGGTGACGTGGCCCTTGAAGGATTTGAAGTTCTCGAACTCAAGTTCGAGAAGCCGCAATCAGAAGGCCTCCAGGTGCGCTTGCCGTGGTTCGGCCGGCAGCGCCTCCAGCCCGCCCCTGACCCCGGTGCGGTGTTGCCGTCGGTACATTTTCCAGAAGCCGGAAATCAGCCGCCCGCGGTCGCCCCGGTCGCCCGCGACCAGTGCCGAGAGATAGCTGCTGCGGTCCTCGCGCTCCCAGAGCGGCGGCGGCAGTCCCACGCGGGCGCACATGCCTTCCAGTACCAGCCGCGCCACGAGGCCGTTGCCCGCCACGAACGGGTGCAGCTGCAGCAACCGGTGGTGGAACAGCGCCGCCCGCTCGAACGGATGCAGCGGTGAAGGGTCATGCCACCACTCGAGCAGTGCTTCCAGTTCGTCCTCGACCAGCACCGGCGGCGGCGGGACGAAGGCCGAGCCCGGGAGGCTGGCACTCACCTGCCGCAGCTGGCCGCCGTCGTCCTGCCCCTCGCGCAACTCATGGTGCAGCTTCAGGATTGAGCGCCGGTCGAGCCGCGCAACGCGTTCACCAGCCTCACGGTGGATCCGCCGCAGCGCCAGGACTTCGAGTACCCGCGTCAGTGGGATGCCGGACGGCGCGCGGTCGTGGAGCAGGACCGCCTCGGCCTGCTCGCGTGACAGCGGTTCGGAGGTGAGCAGCAGGTTGCCATACACCGCCGCCAGTTCAGTTCGCCTCGCCTCCCGCGCCCACGCCTCGGGGTCATCCTGTAGCCGGTTCTGCACACGCCGCAGGAACTTCAGCCGCTCGAGTCCCTTCAGCGCCTTCAGGTCAAGGTAGGGTGTGCGGAACATCCCGGCTGACGCCTTCGCCATGCGCTCGACCGCGGCCAGTTCCAGCTTAGGCCCGTGGACCGCCTTGAGCCGCTCCAGCTCCTGCTCTCCGGGCTCCTCCGGGCCGAGGTAGTGTTGCACTTTCTCGCTGCGGCCGTTGAACTTGAACGACTTGACGAGGTACCAGTACTGCTGCCCGCGAGTGGTCTTGCGCGTAAGGTAAACCATAAGCCCGGCGCCATTGGTTCCACCTTTTAAAGTTTTTGGATTCAGGTGTCTAGTGGAAAATGAGCTTAATGCACCACCTTTCCACAGGAAATAAGGAAGTAGTGGGGCAGGCGCCTACCGTCGAGCGGCCGGCCGGTTTTTGGCGCGCCGCAAGGTGCCGCCCGCGATGCGGTCGCCCTTTGTCTGCACCGAAAACGGTGCGCGCTCGTAGACGGCCGAAGGGCGTATGCGCCACCTGCGCCGAACTGGCCCTAGGGAGTGGCAGCACCCGGCCGGTGCGGCGCGCGACGACAGATTCGCGCGCGTGGGGAAGCGCTACTGGCCGCTTCTGGAAGTAAATAGTCTTTATGGATAATAATAGCTAATATTTATTTAACCCCCTTCCAAGCGGCAGCCGATGCTCGAACTGATGATACTGCTCGCCATTGCCGTAGCGGCGTACATGGCGTGGAATATTGGTGCCAACGACGTCGCCAACGCCATGGGTACCAGCGTCGGGAGCGGCGCGCTGACCCTGCGCAATGCCATAATCATCGCAGCGGTCTTCGAGTTTTGCGGTGCCTTCTTCGCTGGAGACGCTGTAACCGACACGGTACGCAAGGGAGTGCTTGTTATTTCCGAGGAAGAGATGGCCAGCCTCTCCCGCGAGCTGCAGTACGGCTTCATCGCTGCCATGCTGGCGGCCGCGCTCTGGATTACGGTTGCCACCCGCTACGGGCTGCCGGTCTCGACAACTCATAGCATCATAGGTGGCATAATCGGTTTCGGCCTCTTTATCGACCCGACCCTAATAGATTTCCAGAAAGTCGGCCAGATAGTCCTGAGCTGGATTTTTTCCCCGTTGCTGGGCGGGGTGCTGGCCTACGGGACTTTCACAGTCATACGCATGACCATCATGGAATCCGAGGACCCCATCCAGCGCTCCCGCTGGATGGCACCAATCCTGGCTTTTCCAACCTTCTTCGTACTTGGACTGGCGCTTCAGTACAAGGCGCTCAAGTACCTGCTGCCATCCACTTGGTTGCCGGCTAAAGATTGCGCCGCAAATATCGGTTTCACGGAAGCGGTTGCGGAATGCCTGCCTGTGCAGAGCCTGCAAATAGCGCTGTTATTAGCAGCACTGGCTAGTCTGTCTCTCTACTTGCTGTTACGCAATCATGAGTTCAAGGAGACAGGTTATGCAGGTGTCGAGCAGATTTTTGTCTGGCTGCAGATAATCACTGCCTGCTACGTCGCCTTTGCTCACGGAGCGAACGACCGTAGCAACGCTATCGGACCAATGGCGGCAGTCTGGCAGGTCTACCAGATGGGCGTACTGAGTCCGGAAGCCGAGGTCCCCCTATGGCTGGTACTGCTGGGAAGTGCCGGCATCGTCGTCGGTATCGCCACCTGGGGCCATCGCGTTATGAAGACGATTGGTGAGAAAATAACCCACATCACTCCCACTCGCGGTTTTGCAGCCCAGTTCGCCGCCGCAACCATCGTTCTCTTATTCTCCCTGCCCTTCCTGGCCGTGCCCATCTCCACTACCCATACTCTCGTGGGCTCGGTGGTGGGGGTCGGGCTGGCAAGGGGGACCTCATCAGTGGATTTCGGCGTTTTCGGAAAGATTGCCGCCAGCTGGGTCGCCAGCATCCCAGCCGCCGGCATCGGGGCAGTCCTGCTTTACCTGGTTTTCGGGCTGAATGAAACACGTTTCATCATTTCGGTCAGCTTGATACTGGCCGCCATCATGTGGATACTTTACCAGTCAATCGGGTCGGAACCCAGGGTTGAAATCGAAATTGGGGGTGCGGAATGAAGTTTTTCGAGAGCCGTATCGGCCCCAGTGTTTTCGAGACCTACTACCGTCACGCCGCCAAGGCGCTCGAGACGGTTGAGCACATGGAGCGCTGCGTAGCGGTCGCCTGCGAGGACGGCGATACAGCCGAGGCGATTGCGGCGACCTCGAATGCCGAGCTGGAAGCGGATGAACTCAAGACCGAGCTGCGCGGGGTAATGCGCGGCAGCATACGGCTCGCCATATCGAAGGAAGTGTTCCTCGACATGATTTCGCAGCAGGACCGCATCGCCGACTACGCCGAGAACGTTACCGAGATAATTTCCTTCCGCCCCCTCTTCGATGACGCGGAAGCGCGTCGGCTGCTAATGGAGCAGGCACAGGCAGTGCAGGCGACGGTGAACGAATACGCACAGGCAGTTGAGAAGCTGCAGGAGCTGATGGAGTCCGGCTTCGCTACTCGCGTCAAGGAGGAGCTGCACCAGCTCATTGTCGTGGTCAACCTGCTCGAGCACAAGGCTGACGCCAAGGAAGTGGCGACCGCCGCCTACGTCTTCTCGCACGGCGACGACACACCGCTCGCGGCGGCGCACATGTATCGCGTCGCGCAGCGGCTGGACGACGTCGCCAACGCCGCCGAGCGCGCGGCGAATTCGCTGTTACCGCTGGTAAGTCACTAAACCCCGGGCTGCCCGGCAATCGACATGGCCGAGGCAACCATCATCTTCGCGTCGCAGGACTGATTAACCGGCCGCCGCTGCCCCACCGTGAAACTGGAGGCGCCTTTCTACGCGCAGACAATGGAGTTCAGCTGCGGCTCCGCCTGCGCACTGATGGCGCTGGGCCATTTTGGCATGGCCGGGCCGCTCGACCGTGATCTGGAAGTCGAGGTGTGGCGCGAGACGCAGGCGGTCGAAATCGGTGGCTGCGGTCGCTACGGCGTTGCGGCACCGCTGGCATTGCGGGGTTTGCGGCCGCACATAATCTCGACCGCCAATGGGCTGGGGCTGATGGAGCGCGTCCACGAGCGCGTTGCCGGCATCGACCCCGGCACGCTGGAGTTCTTCCACGTCATGCAGCAGCGGCTCTGCGCGCGCAACGGCGTTACCGAGGAGCAGCGGGGGCCGGTGCTGGCCGATGTCCGTGACGCACTGGGTGCCGAGCGGCTGGTGCTGGCGCTGGTTTCGACCGCGCTCTTCCCCGAGGAGCAGGATGAAATCCCGCACTGGGTGCTAGTGGCTGGCGCACGCGGCGGAGAACTGCTGGTCCACAACCCGCTTGACGCACCAGAGCAGGCGCACCGTCCCGTCGCTGCAAAGGCGCTGCTCGCCAGTGCGGCGCAGTTTGGCGAGCAGGTACTGGTTACCGTCGGCAGCCGCGAGTGGCCTGACGGGGAACCGGTCGCGGAGCCGTCGCTGCCGGGTGGGTTTCTCGAGTATCGCTACGAGCCCGCCGACTAGAGCAGGTCGGTACTGGTCGAGAGGTAGAACCAGACCAGGTAGACCCCGACGGCGACCATTACCGCACCGCCGACCACGTGGATGTGGCGGGTCGAGGCGCGCAGCCGGTCGACAATCGTGCTCTCCGACGACGCAATCAGCAGCGTGAAGGCGACCATCAGCGCCGCGGCCGAGAAGGCGTAGAGGCTGAAGACCAGCAGCGCCCCCGCCAGGGTGTATTTCAGGCTGGAAAGAATCAGCGCGATGAACACCGGTGCGGTGCAGCCGGCTGAGGCGGAGCCGTAGCCGATACCGTACCAGAACTGCCCCGTTAGCCCCGCCTCCCGGCTGGCGGCGAAACTGAAGTTGCTCCCGGTCACGCGCCGAATTCCCCGCTCCGCTAGTGCCGTGGGGTGGCCGCGCGTCACCGTCCCGGCTGCTGCTCCCAGTGCGGAGGACAGCTGCCGCAGCGGCCGCAGCAGCGGCTCGAGGCTCCATTCGAGCAACATCGAAACCCCGAGGACGAAGACAGCCGCGCCAACCAACAATTCGAGCAGCGGGACGTAGTCCGCCAGTAAATGCGAGAAGGGCACCACCAGCAGCGCTAGCAACAGCAGGACGACCAGGATGCCGGAGGCGGCAGCAAGGCCGGCCGGCAGCGCTTCACGCGCGGTGCGCTCGTTAAGTCCCTTGCTGCCGGTCTTGCGGGTGGTAAGATAGAAGGAAACGTAGCCCGGCAGCAGCGGGAACGAGCAGGGTGAGAAGAAGGAGAGCGCGCCCGCGCCGATGGCCATCAGGAAAATCGAGTTCTGCTTCACCTTTTCCAAGCTGCCCTCACCCGAGAGCGCACTCTCGACTTCCCGCTGGAGCTTATCCTGCTTCACAATCCCCAGCGCTGAGAAGGTAATCCGGCCCTGCTGGTCAATCACCACCACCTTGGGAATCTGCTGGGCGTTGTAGCCGGTGATGACCTCGTCGTCATTGTCGGTGACATGCAGCCAGTCGTAGCCATATTCGCGTTGCATATCTTCCAGCAGGTCGAGGCTGTCGCCCGCTACGCTGACCGAGATGATGACGACTTCGTCGCTGTCGCGGTATTCATCTTCGTAGAGCGGTTTGAGGGTCTCGCTGGCGACTTTCTTGCAGGGCCCGCACCACTCGGCCATCAGGTCCAGGACTATCACCTGCCCCTGGTAATCCGAAAGCAGGAAGGTCTCGCGGTTGCCCTCCACACCACCGATGTACCCGGTCGTGGTGGCGCTGAATTCGGGTGCCTCTTCGCTCCCCCCTGTCAGCATCATGACCAGCGTGCCGGCAATCAGCAGCACCGCCACGCCGACACTGAGCAGGACGCGATTGCGCTGGAAAAACCGTGGTACCATTGCGTCCCGCGCTGCGGTCGCGGCTAATTAAGTTTCGGTCCAGAGCCGCGCCAGTCGCGTGATTTCCTGCAGTGCGGTTTCACGGTCGCCCGCTGTGGCAACGATTTCCGCAGTAGTGGACTCTAGCAATGCCAGCAGTGTTCGTTCCACGTTAATGCAATCCTAGGACGGCTCAAGCCACCTGCGCCAGCAGCTCCCTGACGCGCGCCTCGACATCGGCTGGCGCGAGCCCCTGATGCGGAATCTGTTCCGTCTGCCCGCAATTGCCCGGCCGGGTGGTACCCATATGCGCGTAGAGCGGTGCCAGCCCGCGCTGCAGCAGCCAGGTACCGTAGCGGATGCCAAGGCCGGTGCGCTGGTTGAGACTCTCGACGACCAGTATAAAAGGTGACGCCCCCAGTCGCGCGAGCATTTGTTCGTCAACGACGTTGAGCGTGGGTTTGTTCACCAGCCCCACCGCCACGCCTTCGGCGTGTAGCGTCTCCACCACGTGCAGGCTGCGATACAGCATGTCGCCGAAACTCACAATCCAGCCCGCGTCGCCCTCACGCACCACCTCGTCGCGTCCGGGCTCGAAGCGGTAGTCGCCGGCATGCATAGGCTCGCCTCCCGAGCTAAGGATTTCCGGCAGCTTCGAGCGGTTGGAGAACACAAACCGCAGCCCTCGCTCGGGGAAGACGCGCCGCACCACGGCGTCCATCTGGTGCACATCAGCCGGGAAGAAGAGCCCGGTCGGTGTGCCTGCCTCGACGTAGTTGTCGGCGAAGAAGTTGTTGAGCCCGAAGTGGCAGGTGTTGTCCGACATGGTGTCAACCCCGGCGTGCGAGAAGTGGCAGAGCAGATCGACCTCGTTGAGCCGCGACATCGTAATCTCGGAAATCACCATTTCGAGGAAGGCGGAGAAAGTCGCGAAGACCCCCTGGCAACCGGGCTGCGAGCCGAAGCCGGCGGCGGCGAGGAAGTTGCCGCGTTCCTGCACCCCACCGCTGGTGAAGCACTCCGGGAACTGCTCGCGGATTACCGTGAAGCCAACCGAGCCTTCCAGGTCCGAGTCGAAGGCGCGGACACACTGCCGCTCCACGTGTGACAGCCCTTCCAGGATAGCGGCGAGCGAGAGCCCGAACTGCTTGCGGCACGCGCCGGACGCGCCGCTGCCTAGCAGCTCCGCCGGGGGTGCAATTGCCTCAGCTTCGATTTCATCCAGTATGGCCAGCGCGCGGTCGTGGCCGCGCGCGGAGAGGTATTCGCGCGCCGCAGCGAGCGTAATTACGTCATGCAGCTGCGGCGTCCCCTCCAGCTGCGGAATGCCTGGTCCCATGCTGCGGCGGCAGAGCACCGCCGCCGGGCCGTCCTGCTGTAGCGCGCTGACGATGGCGGCCAGCAATGCGCGTGAATCCTCGCCGTCGGCCGTGAAGACAGCGAAGCCGTATCCGCCGAGGGTGCGCTCTAGGTCGAACCCCGACAGGTAGCGATCGGGGTGGCCGGCAATCGTGACGTTGTTGTCATCGATAATCCACTTGACGTTGAGGCCGTTGGCAACTGCCAACCGCGCCGCTTCGCCGTTATTGCCCTCCATCTGCGAACCATCTGAGCCGAACATCACCACCGCACTTTCCGGATGGGCGAGCGCAACACCGTTGACGTGCCCTGCGGCGTGGCCGAGCCGTCCGCTAGAGAAGTCGATGCACTCCAGCAGCTCCTTTTCCGGGTGGCCGGCCAATCCGGAGCCATATTCACGGTAGTGCAGCAGTTGCTCCAGCGGCAGCTGGCCCCGGAGCGCACCGCGCGCATACTGCAGCGCGGCGCGGTGGCCCGCCTCGTCGAAAAACTCGGTATGGATTGTGGCGCCGCCATCGCGCAGTGCGTCGACAATCAGTACTTCCGGGACGATGTCGTACGGTCCACCTGTGTGGCCGCCAAGGCCGCGTGCACGCGCAATCGCAGTGAGGGTGATAATCGTGTCGCGCAGGAGGGCGATATTGCCCTCCAGTTGCGCCAGCTGCAGCTCGTCAATATCAGGTTCCAGAGGAAGTTCCAGCCGCGCGAAGTCGCTGATGTCAAGGGGAAAATCCATGCCCGCTGGCGCAGGCTGGGGCGCGGCTTAAACGTAACCCTCAGCAGCTCGCGCGCAGCCCCAGTATTTCGGAGCTGCCCCCGTCTAGGATGGTCACGGCTGAAATTCCGAACGGCTTGCCGCACGCCACGCCCAGGTCGGAATTAGTGCCGTCGAAATGGTACGTCGGCACCTCGCCCCGCTCAATTTCCTCGACAACTGCTGCGGGGCAGTTGCGCGCCAGCAGAACCAGCTTTGCCTTGCCCGTAGCGACTGCTTCACGGCACTGGCTGGTGCCGAGCCGCACGTTGCCGGTGCCGATGGCGCTGCGCAGCTCACGGTTCAGGTCCATCACGCCTCACTGGAAGGATTGTAGATGACGCTCACGGCACCGGTACCGAGGTGCACTGGCTGGCCGACGATGATATTCTCAGCGACACCGGTCAGCACATCCGACTCGCCGGTCAACCCGGCCAGCAGCAGGTGGGTGGAGGTAATCTCGAACGCCGCCCGCGCCAGCACCGATGTCTTCGCCCCCGAAATACCGTGGCGGCCGATGGCGCGGATGTTGCCGTTATTGGTCATCACGTCAGCGACCAGCAGGTTGTGGCGCATATCGACTACGAGCCCCTGCTCTTTCAGCGTCTCGTCCAGCTCGTAGGCAATTGCGGTCCGGGTCGCCTCGATGCCGAGCACCGCGCGGATTTCATGCAGCGAGTTGGTGGTGGTACGGCACAGGTCGACCCGCTCCATTTTCAGCACTTCCTTCAGGTTGGACCCCTCGGTGAAGATAACGTACTCGTCCTTCTCCTTGCGCACGATGGCGCGGACGATGGAAGTGATACCGTCCACTTTCGCCCGCCGCACCTTTTCCTCCAGGACGTAGAGCTTCTTGAACGACGGCTCAGCTTCCGACAGCACGATTGAGTCGCCCTCGATAGCGACCTCGCACCGCAGGCGAGCTGACTTGCGGATGCGCGCCGCGAATTCGGTGGCCGTGATACCGCGCTTCTTCAGCTCGGTCATGTCGGGTTCAACCAGCAGCCGCAGGTTGGTCATGTCAGTGCGGATGTTAGCGAGGCTACCTGCCGAGCGCGACTCGATGCGCGACGCTAGCTCGAGCACCACTTCACGGTCAGTCGCATGCTGTGGCTCGAGGAAAACTTCCATAATCGGAGTTTTCGGCTCGCGTCTCGCGTCGACAATCTCGATTAGCCGCGGCAGTCCCAGCGTGACGTTCATCTCCGCCACGCCAGCGTAGTGGAAGGTGCGCATGGTCATTTGCGTCCCCGGCTCGCCGATGGACTGCGCGGCAATGATGCCGACCGCCTCGGTAGCGTCAACCTGCGCCAAGGTGTACTGCTCGGCTGCCAGCTGTGCGATTTTGCTGAATTGCTTTGCCGAGAGCTTGCGGCCGGCGCTCTGCTCAGCCAGCTGGCGCACGATACCATTTGGCAGCGTGGCACCCTGCTTGTCCAGGGCTTTCTGCAGCTTAGTTTCAGTCGCGACCAGTTCTTCGTAGCGGGTGACCAGCTCGCCGATTGCCTTTTGCTTGAGTCGGTTGCGCTCAGTTTGCATCACAATTTCCCTGCGGTAGTGCTCCGGCAGCCCGGCTGTCAGCTTTAGCGCCCGGACGCGGAAGGGGTTGAGCTGCCGTTTCGCTTCTATCTCGTCGGGCAGCGTCTCGACCAGCTTGCGTTTATCGACGGGAGCGGGCTGCGCCAGCTCCCGTACGGCAGCCGCCTCAGCCGCTCTGCGGAACTCTTCCAGGCGGGTCTGTGGAACTTCGGCCACTTTTAACTCTGTGTCGGTGGCGGCGGCAGCCTGGCTCGCGAGGTGCAGGCCGGCACCGAACAGCCCCGCGGCCGTCTTCTCGGAGAAGCCGAGCTCGGTGTAGAGGTTGCGCGATGCGATACGCTCCTGCTCGAACCGCAGTCGGTCGCGCTCCAGGTCGAAAGTGTCCTCGATCTGGGTGTAGTTGCGCGCCGACCGTACCGGCTTGCCGTCCATCTTCTGGAATTCTTCCAGTCGCAGCGTACGCGGCAGCTCGACCAGCCGTGCGACGCGTAGGAAAGTGACGTATGGTTCCTGCGCGTGCTGCGGCAGCAGCGCCTCCTGCTCCTCGGGAATGTAGGGGCGGTCGAATGAGACCACCTCGGAGATAACCGACAGGAAGCGGATGCCATGCGACTCCTTCAGATAGATATAGCCGCTGAAGGGCGGCCGGAATTGCTTGGCGTTGACCGGGAACGCAACTCCCACCAGTGCCTCACCGTGCCGGTCCATCTGCTCGCGGATTTCATCAATAGTATACCCTTCCGGCAGCGACCAGATTACCCCCAATTTCTTCTCGACCCTCCGCAGCGCGGCCTCGGCCGAAACCGTCCCCTCGCCGGCAGCTTCTTCCTCCTGCGCGCCAGCGATGATTGCCTCGCGGTCGATTTGGCGGTTGCCCACCGACTCGACCAGCTCCAGGATTTCGCGGAAGCGGAACTGCTTGCGCAGCTTTTCCAAACTCGCTTTCTTGAGTGAACTGAGCTGGTATCCGGCGTCGACCGCTTTCTCGGCCAGCGCCAGTGACATCCCGCGTCGCTCGAGCGCCCGGATGGTATCGAAACGGGCCATCAGGCGTCGCCTCCCGCGACCGCGCTGACAATGCTCTCAACGTCAACCCCTTCCCCACCCTTGCTGCGCGTCGGGTCGATACCGTCTTCGCCGTAGCGGAACTGCACTACCGTGTTGGCGGTGTTCCGCACGGTGCCGTCGTACTTGACGCGCAAATCTTCGAGCGCATTTACCAGTCGCCGCTGCATGTAGCCCGAGCGACTGGTGCGCACGGCGGTGTCGACCAGTCCTTCGCGGCCCCCCATGGAGTGGAAGAAGTACTCAGTTGGGTTCAAGCCCTGCTTGTAACTGGAGCGGACGAACCCCCTCGCCTCGGCGCCCAGGTCGCCCTTGTTGAAATGCGAGAGCGTGCGTCCGTTGTAGCCGCGCGAGACACGCTCACCGCGTATTGCCTGCTGGCCAATACTGCCTGCCATTTGCGACAGGTTTAGCATACTGCCACGAGCGCCAGAGCGTGCCATAATGACCGCGAAATTGTCCATGCCAAGGTGCCAGCCGGCGATTTCGCCGGCGCGGTCGCGCGCCTCGCCCAGTTTCTTCATCACCTCGACCTCCAGCGTCTCCTCCAGGCTGCGGCCGGGCCGCCGCTCGAGCTGGCCCTTGTTGTAGGAAGCGGCCAGTTTGTCGACGCTAGTCATCGCCTGTTCCATCGCGTCGCTGATTTGCAACGCCGCCTCGGGGGGGATATCCTCGTCGTCAATCCCGGTTGTGCAGCCGGTCTCCATCAGTGCACCCACGGCGAGGCGGGTGACACGGTCAATGAACTTGCGCGCCACGCTGGGCCCTTTGAGGCGCGAAATCTCTTCCAGGATGATGCCTTTGAAAGCGGCGATGGAACGGCCGTCCACCGGCCCGCGCAGCATCTCGCCATTCCTGATTTCGACAATCGTGTCCAGCTCGGCATTCTCTTTCTCGCTGCGATCGGCAAAATAGACCGAGGCGTTGAACTTCAGGTTCATGTCCTTCGGTAGCAGCACCGAGAAAATCTGCCGTCCTGACCAGTGGGGACCGCCCTTCGCCTGCGGGTAAATCGGCTCCGGCAGCGGGCCATGGAAGTCTATGCGCGACAGGATGCGCACCGTCTGGTCCCGGTCGTAGCTGGCGTCGCCGTGGGTCAGCAGGAACATGCCGGTAATGTGGTCGTGGATGGCCCCGATGACGGCACCGCCGAAGCGTGGCGAGCGGATGTGCTCCTGCACCCGCATCAGGATACGCGCTTCGGCTCGCGCCTCTTCGGACTGGACAACGTGCAGGTTCATCTCGTCACCGTCGAAGTCGGCGTTATAGGGGGGGCAGACGCAGAGATTGATGCGGAAAGTCTTCCCCTTCATAATGCGCACCTCGTGCGCCATCATCGACATGCGGTGCAGCGACGGCTGTCGGTTGAACAGCACGATGTCGCCATCCATCAGGTGGCGCTCGACAATGTAGCCCGGCTCCAGCCGTTCCAGGTTGAACTCCCAGTTCTCGTCGCTGAGCTTGACGCGTCGCCCGTCGGGGCGCACCATGTAGTTAATACCGGGGATGTAGCGCTCCGGGTCACTCGGATCGAAGTTCTCTTTCAGCAGGCTTTTCATGAACTGCAGGTTGTGGATGTTTATCCGCACTGGGATGGTGAGCTCACGTGCCGCCATCTCGGGAACACCGACCTGGTTGATACTCAGATAAGGGTCGGGCGTAATCACGGTGCGCGCCGAGAAGTTGACGCGCTTGCCGCTCAGGTTGGAACGGAAGCGCCCTTCCTTGCCCTTCAGCCGCTGGATGATGGTTTTCAGCGGCCGCCCACTGCGGTGGCGCGCGGTAGGGATGCCAGCGGTCTGGTTGTCAAAGTAGGTGGTGACGTGGTATTGCAGCAGCTCCCACAGATCGTCTATAATCAGCTGTGGGGCGCCGGCGTCGCGGTTCTCGCGCAGCCGCTGGTTGATGCGCAGCACGTCGACTAGCTTGTGGGTCAGGTCATCCTCCGATCGCTCGCCGCTCTCGAGCGTGATGGTGGGGCGCACCGAGACCGGTGGCACCGGCAGCACAGTGAGTACCATGTACTCGGGGCGCGTGGTTTCAGGGTTGAAGCCGAGCGGCCACAGGTCACCGTCTGGAATATTCTCCAGCCGGCCACGCACGTCTCGCGGGGTGAGCTTGTTGCCCCCCTCGCGGAAAGTGGTAGGCTTGTCGAGCGTCAGTTTGATCTGCCTCTCGTTACAGTGGGGGCAGCTCTTCTGCTTGACTGTCTCGCGGATTGCGCGCCGGATAAATTCCTGCATCGTGACCGTGGTCCCCGCCTCCGACTCCTGGATGGCGCGTATCTGGGAAGTGTAGAGGTCGATACGCTCCTGCGGCAGTAGCATCCGCCCGCATGCCGCGCAGGTAGAGGCGAGCACATCCTTGACGTTCTTGTTGTATCCGGAGTGGATGACCGGCAGTGCGAAATCTATATGACCGAAGTGGCCGGGACACTCATCCAGCTTCTGGCTGCAGGTCTTGCAGCGCAGCCCGGGCTCGATGACACCCAGGTGCATGTCCATCAGCCCCAGTGGAATCGGGAATCCGTCGTTGTCGTAGGTGTCGGCGGTGATAATCTTGGTCCCGCTAGAGAGCTTGCGGATGTCGCCCGGCGACATCAGTCCGAAGTCAATACTGCGAATGCGCTTGGGAATAATGTGCCGGATCACGAGCGGTCCTCCAGCCGCAGCTTGGCAGCGATTCCGAGTGACTTCAGCTCCTCGAGCAGCAGTTTGAAGGCGTACGACATGTCGACCGGATAGATGGCGGTGTTGTCCCCCATCGGTGAGGTGAGCACCCCGCGCCGGTCCTTGTACGCCAGATGGCCCGAGCGCCCGTCGACGAACTGGGTGGTCTTGTCGCTCTCGTCAAGCAGCCGGTCCTTGATGACCATCGCGGCACCATGGCCGATGAGGCAGTCGCGCTCCATTTCGCCGAACCGCAGGCCACCCATACGGGCACGCCCTTCGGTCGGCTGGCGCGTCAGCAGCTGCATCGGCCCGCGACTGCGCGCGTGCATCTTGCCGCTGACCATATGGTGCAGTTTCAGGTAGTAGATGACACCGATGAAGATATCAGCGTCGATGCGACGGCCAGTCTGCCCGTCGTAGAGCGACTCGCGGCCGGAGTGCTTGAAGCCGCAGCCGGCCAGCTCGCCACGCAGGTCGTATTCCTTCTCGCCTGAGAAGGCACTGCCGTCGATGAATCGCCCGGTCATGGCGCCCACCTTGCCGCCGACCATCTCCAGCACGTGTGCGATGGTCATGCGGCTCGGGATGGCGTGCGGATTGATAATCAGGTCCGGGACGACGCCAGTGGCGGTGAAGGGCATCCCCTCCGGGGGGACGATGTGGCCAATGACCCCTTTCTGGCCGTGCCGGCTGGCGAACTTGTCGCCCAGCTCGGGGATGCGCTGGTCGCGAACACGGATGCGCGCGATGCGCGACCCGTTTTCGGTCTCGGAAAGCATTACCGAGTCAACGGTGCCTTTCTCACCGTGGCGCACTGTCAGCGACGACTCGCGTACACGTTGCGGTGTCATGAAGTCGGTCGGCTCGGAAAGGAAGCGGGGCGGGCTGGTCTTGCCGATGAGCACCTCGCGGCCGTGTAGCTCCACTTCGGGGTAAATCAGTCCGTCTTCCTCCAGGTTGAAGTACGCCTCCTCGGAGCGCGCGCCGCGCACTTCCGGGTCGGGAATGAGAAAGCGGTCTTCCTGTCCGCCGGGGTAGCGCCGCTCCTCGGAAATGTAGGAGCGCATGAAGCTGGAACGGCCGAGGCCGCGGTCAATCGAGCCGCGGTTGAAGATGAGCGCGTCCTCCATGTTGTAACCGTGGTAGCTCATTATCGCCACGACCATGTTCTGACCCGCGGGACGCGTGAGTAGGGTGTTATGTTTCATCGCCTCGGTCTGCACCATTGGCTTCTGGGAATAGTGCAGCAGGTGGCCGCGCGTGTCGGGCCGCAGCCGGTAGTTGGACTGCCCCATGCCGAGCGACTGCTTTGACATGCCGGCGCCCATCGTGCAGCGCGGTGAGGAGTTGTACTCCGGGAAGGGGACGTTAGAGGTAGCGACGCCCAGAATGACCATCGGGTCAACCTCCATGTGGGTGTAGGCGTGCGTTTTCCGGTTGCGTTTCAGATCTTCCTCGTTAAGCGCGATGAGGCAATCCTCCTCCTCTTCGGCGTCGATGTACTCGACCAGCCCCATGTCGAGCAGGTCATTCCAGACCAGTTTCCCCGCCTCGAGGCGGTCGAGGTGCTTTTGTCCGAGCGCCAGTTTATTGTTGCGGTGAATCAGCAGCAGCGGCCGCCGGATACGCCCCGGATCGCTGTTGACCAGCACGTCGTTGAGCGACTCGTCATGCCGTACGTTGACCGTGTGGCTCAGGCGTGCCTGTCTCCGCAGCCCCCTCAGCCTTTCGACTAGGTTGCGTGGTTTAGGCGTGCAGCCCGCTAGGTCGCCATTGAAGTAGACCTTGCCCCACCCCTCCTGCAGGTTCTCGAGCGGCTGCATGTCCAGCTCACGTAGCGTTTCAAGCACCTCGCCGAGGGGGATGTTTTCCGAAACGTCAATCATCAGCGCTAGGTTCTTCACCAGCCCGCAGTTCTGTCCCTCCGGCGTTTCGTTAGGGCAGAGTCGCCCGAACTGGGTCGAGTGCAGGTCGCGTGCTTGGAAGTGGGGCTGGCTGCGCGTCAGTGGCGAGATGACCCGCCGCAAGTGGCTCAGCGTTGCCATGTTGCAGGTACGGTCGAGCAGCTGCGACACACCGGCGCGGCCGCCAATCCAGTTACCAGTCGCCATGGCGTGCATGATTTTGTTGGTCAGGACGTCGCGCCGGATAGCGTTCTTGACCCGCTTTTCCTTGCGCTTGGTGTAGGAGCGCTCCATCTGGTATTTCATGTCGTTGAGCAGTGCCTGCAGACCGGCGCGGAACAATTCCTCCATCAGGTTACCCGCCAGTTTGAGCCGCTTGTTGGCGTAGTGGTCCTTGTCATCCGGCTGTCGCGTCCCGATATGCAGTTCCAGTACCTCGCGCGCCATGCGCCCCAGGAAGAGCGCCTTCTTGTACCGCACCTCCAGGCTGGTTGAGAGGTGTGGCAGCAGGGTATTGTCGAGGATGTAGTTGATGCGTTTGCGCCGGTACTCCTTGGACTGCCCGGCTGCAAAGCGTCGCTCCAGGTATTCCAGAGCTTCCTCGGTGGTGTAGACCTGCTCTTCGCGGTGGATGCCCTCTATGTTGGCCAGGACAAGGTTTCGAGTCGCCTCTTCATTGGTGATGGCGCTCATGATATCGTCAGCAGATTCCATTCCCAGCGCCATCATCAGCACCACCAGCGGAACACCTCCCGAGGCGACGGGGATGGAAACGTGCAGGATGCCATCCTTTTTTTTCTCGACCATGGTCAGCGCGCGGAACCCTTCACGCTGCGAGAACACCTTGGCGAACTCGGTCTGCCGCTGGTACCGTGCTTCGCGCTCGACCATCACCCGGTTGGGTGCCAGGTCTTCGAGGCATACGAGCACCCGTTCGGTGCCGTTGATAACGAAGTAGCCGCCCGGGTCTTCCGGGTCCTCCTTCTCCAGTTGCAGGATAGCGGTGTACTCATCATCGGTAAAGCCCCCATTGGGCCCCAGCCGCTCTTCGTACTTGGTGTGCAGGTATTCGCTCTCCCGCTGCAGGTTGCAGCGCATTGACTTGACCTGCACCGGCATCATCCCAATTTCCTCCTCCCCTCCCTCGATTTCGAGATCTTCCTCGATAACGCTGAACTCCAGGAAGATAGGTGCAGCGTAGGTGAGGTTGCGCAGCCGTGCCATCATCGGCGTTGACATCGACTGCGAGCCGTTAGCCTCGACCACCATCGGCTGCCCCATGCGTACCTTGCCAAGCTTCACAATCACGTCCAGGTCGCCTAGCTCGAGCCGGATCGAGCCGCGCATGCTCTCGTCTGCGCCGACGGTAATGTTGTTGATAACGCGTTGCATCCAAGGCGCGCGATTGCCTTTGTGCGGCAGGAAATCATTGAACGAGCCCAGCTGGTGGTTCACCAGTGCCGCGCTCGAACCTGCCGTGCTCTTGCTCTGGAAGAAAGCCTTGATAAGCGGGTGGGACTCACTCTGCCCCCGCGTCTGTGTCATTCCACCACCCTGCGGTACGCCAGGTTTACCCCGGCTCGCCCGCTGACTCGCTCGATTTCGATGATATCGCCCGTGGCGATTTCCTCGCTCAGTGCCTGTACTGCCGGGTCGGTTATCATGATTTTGGGCAGCTGCTCGGCCTCTATGTTCAACACCGCCAGCTTGCCAGCCGCCTCTCTTGGCTCCAGCCGTCGGTGCCTAGGCACCAGCTTATGAAGCCACAGCAATTCATCTCCCAGACCGCTTCACCTTCCTCACCGCGCTTGCTCGCCAACTACCGGCGGGCCTGAAGGGATTCGAACCCTTGACCGTCCGGTTAAAAGCCGGACGCTCTACCTGGCTAAGCTACAGGCCCTTCTACGCGCCGCCGACACCCTGGGAGCGGGTCGCCAAACTAGGGGGCTATTTAAGAATTGCCAGTTTTTACCCGCCTGACGGGTCTTTCCACGACAGCGGGAGCCCTTTTGTCACTCCTGAAACAGCGCCCGCGAGGGTTTCGCAGCCACCATTATAAAACCGTGTGCAATCGCGGCGCATGGGGCCCGTGGCAGAGCTGGCGCCGGAGTTCCTGCGCGCCACTGAGGCAGCTGCTATCGCCGCTGGACACATGCGCGGTTGCGGTGACAACAAGGCGGCTGACGCCGCCGCGGTGGCTGCGATGCGTGCCGTCTTCAATACGATTGCCTTCGATGGCCGCGTCGCGATTGGCGAGGGCGAGCGCGACGAGGCGCCAATGCTCTGGATTGGTGAGCCGCTCGGCTCACGTCAGGATGACCCAGAGGCGGTGGCGGTCGATATCGCGGTTGACCCGCTCGAGTGCACCAACAACTGCGCTCGCAATGAACCCGACGCACTGGCGGTAATGGCGGCGGCGCCGCGCGGTGCGCTGTTGCACGCGCCCGACTGCTACATGAACAAGATTGCAGGCCCGCCGGAGCTGGCCGGTCACGTCAGTCTCGATGCGCCTGTTGCTGACAATTTGGCTGCAGCGGCGGATGTGCTGGGGAAGCCATTATCCGAGGTCCGGGTCATCGTCCTGAAGCGACCGCGCCATGAGCGGCTGATTACCGAAATCCGTGCGGCCGGCGCGCGACTGTGGCTGATTGGCGACGGTGACATCGCGGGTGCGCTGCGCGCTGCGACCGGCGAAGCCGACCTGCTGATGGGCATTGGCGCCGCGCCCGAGGGGGTTTTCGCTGCCACCGCGCTGCGCGGCATCGGCGGTGTCTTCGAGGGGCGACTCCATTTCCACGAGCCGGAGTTCAGGGCACGCGCGGTCGAGATGCTGGGTGACGACGTCGACCGGCTCTGGCAGCGCGATGAGCTCTGCACGTCGGACGACGCGGTTTTTGTCGCTACCGGTGTCTGCGACGGCTGGTTGCCCGGGCCCAGGGCCGGGGAAGGCGGGACAGTTACGACCAGCCGCGTTATCTTCGTCGCTGACAGCCGTGACGAAGTAATCCGGCACGAGCACGCGCCAGTCTCTTAAGCCGCGCGAGCCTCGGGGCACATGGACAGGGTGGCACTCGAAGCGACGGCCCACGCACTGGCGGCACCGGGCAAGGGCATCCTGGCGGCGGATGAGTCGACCCCCACGATGGGCAAGCGCCTTTTGCAGGTGGGGATGCCGAACGAGGAGCGGCTGCGGCGCGAGTTCCGCGAGACGCTCTTCACCGCGCCGGGAATGGAGGAATTTATTTCCGGCGTCATCCTGTTCGACGAAACGCTACGGCAGTCAGCCAGCGACGGCCGCGGCATGGCTGAAATCCTGCAGTCGACAGGAGTAATCCCCGGCATCAAGGTCGACGGCGGTGCGCACCCGATGGACGGCGCGCCGGACGAGAAGCTGACCGCCGGTCTGGACGGGCTGGCAGAGCGATGCGCCGAGTACTACGCACTGGGCGCTCGCTTCGACAAGTGGCGCGCCGTGATTACCATTGGCGATACCTTGCCGAGCGCGGCATGCGTGCAGGCCAATGCTGACGCGCTGGCTGACTACGCCCGCATCTCGCAGGACGCCGGGCTGGTGCCGATTGTCGAACCAGAGGTGATGATGGACGGCAACCATTCCATTGGCCGCTGCTACAAAGTTACGGAATGGACGCTCAACACAGTCTACGCGGCGCTCGCGGACCGCGGAGTGCACCTGCCGGGCACTCTTCTGAAACCGAACATGGTCATCTCCGCCAACGATGCCGATGACCGCGTCGGCGTCGAAGAGGTCGCACGTAAGACGCTGCGCTGCCTCAAGGCAACCGTCCCGGCCGAGGTGCCGGGCGTCATGTTCCTCTCCGGTGGCCAGTCGGAGCAGGAGGCGACGGCGCACCTGAATGCGATGAACGCCATAGGCGGCGGGCCGTGGGAGCTCTCGTTCTCGTACGGCCGCGCGCTGCAGCAGTCGGCGCTCTACGCGTGGGGCGGTGATTCAGCCAACTGTACAGTGGCACAGGCGGCGTTCCTGCATCGCGCACGGCTCAATGGCGCCGCGCGTTACGGCCGCTACGCGACGGAGATGGAAGCGGAGGCCTGAATGGACGAATCGGTAAGGAAGGGGCTGTTGGTAACCGGCGTCCTAATCCTGCTCTACAATGGTGTTGTATTTCTCCAGCTCGAGCGCGGAGAGCGTTGTTACTATGGTATTCTTGAGGAGATGCAGACAGGCGATAACTCCAGCATAAAATCGGGTGTTGATCTGCTTCAGAGATACCGGGATTGCGGGTTAGTGGAAAGTGATAATGACCAGATAGCTATTCAGGAAGATTTGAGTGTATGGACGCACCATGAAGTTGCCAAGGAACAACGAAAGGCCGTTAACTTGGTGATAGTTGGCGTGGGCCTAATTTCAGTCTGGTATTTCTCCAGACTGGAAGAAAGTTAGCGAATCAACTTCAGCGAGGCAGGTGAGAGCAACAACAGTCGCCGTCACACCACTTGACACGGACACCCTGCTCGATTTCGCAGTCGCACTCGGAACAGTGCATGGACTGCTTGCGATGGGGATGGTGATTAAGCTTGTTCCAGCCCGAGCAGCTCCCGACTGGAATCGCTCATCAAGCCGAGCGCCCAGCGCGCAATCACAACTCCACCAACGATGCCGACCAGCGGGTCAAGGAATACCAGCGCACCGCCGACCACCATTCCCAGCAACAGCGCCAGGATAACGAAAACCGAGATGAGCGCATCGGCGAGCACGTGCAGGTAGGCGCCGCGCAGGTTCAGGTCGGCGATATCCTGCGAACTGGCAAAGAGCCGTTCAATGCGGGAGAGGATGAACTCGAAATCCTCGGCGTAGGATTGTACCAGCCGGTTCCATTGGCCGTAGTCGCGCAGCGCGTGTTCATGCGCGTGTGTGTGTCCCTGCTTGCCATGTCCCTGCCCTAGAATCCAGGCACACCATCCGTTGACGAACAGCCCGATGACGGCGACCGGCAGCGCCTGCCCGTAGTTGATTGCAGGCTGGTCGACAAGGTGGCGGAACGCCTCGTAGCCGATGTAGAGTGCGACGATGCCGAGCACGATGGCGCTCGCGAAGCCACCCAGCGCATTAGCGCGGCTCGCCTGCGCGCTGCCTTCCTCGATGCTGGGGTGCGCGCGCGTAAAATGGTAGGCGTAGAGCGTGATTCCCAGCGCAGCCGCGTGCGTGCCCATGTGCCAGCCGTCAGCGAGCAGTGCCACCGATTTCGTGAACAGGCCGGTGGCGATTTCGACCACCATCATCACCAGTGTGATGGCGACGACGATCTGCGTGCGCCGCTCGCCGTCCTGCGCTATTACCTGCGGGTCGTCGTGCATCGCGGGGCGGCACCCTGCGGCGGCTATAACGCTAGTGTCAGCGAGCCGCGCCGCGGTCAGGACTGTCCTTCCAGGAAGCCGCGGATGCGGTCCTCCAGCTCCGGCTGCCCGACAGGTGGGCTGACGCCCATACGCCGCAGCCGCCCCGCCATCTCCGCGCTGGTGACGGAATAGATAACCCGCCGCCCGTCGCGCCGCCGCCGCAGGATGCCCGCTTCGACCAGCAGCTGCAGGTGGCGCGATACCGTCGTGCGGTCACGCCCTGCGACGGCTGCCAGCCGCCCCGCTTCTTGCTCGCCCTCGAGTAGCGCACCGATAATGCGCAGCCGCCGCTCGTCGCCCAGGGCCTTGAAGAATCGTGCCAGCCCAGCCATATACTTGTATAAGTGTGCAAATATAAAAGTATAGGGT
>JAKURS010000020.1 GCA_022449705.1 Candidatus Poseidoniia archaeon
GAGGGGCCGCTGCTGGTGTGGGACATGCGCGGCATCCTGAAGAACCGCCCCGCGCCGGGACCGCTACCGCTCAACCCTAAGCGCGAGACGCTGGTCGACTCGGGGATGGCGTGGGGCGAGGACGTGATTGACGCCATCATGGCCGACCGCGGCAGCGTCATCGTGCCGCTGCGGTCCCTGCGCGGCTGGGGCGAGCTGGACGAAGCCCTGTCTTATGCCGAGCTGGGGTTGGTGAGCCTCGACTGGGCCGGTGGGCCGGTCGAGGCGCATTCCGATTTCCGCGGTGATATCATCGATATCCTGCGCCAGTTGCTGCGGCGAAACATCCCGCGCGTGATGTTCAACAGCCTCGACGGCAGCTTCCCCTTCATCCCGGCCGGGCTCGCCGGCAGCGTGCGGCTCGACGTCGCGATGCTTACCGACGGGCATCCGCCCAACTGGGCCGATGAGGTGTTCCGCTTTGGCTAAGCCGGAGCTGGTCGCTGCCGCTTTCCGTTCACGCGATGCAGAGGAACTGCACAGGGAGGAGCTGGTGCAGGAACTGGCGTTTTCGCTGCACCTGATGTTACCCAGTGACGCTGCCGACGCAATCGACGCGGCGCTTGCGAGTGGACTGCTGGTGCAGGCGGGCGAACAGCTGCGGCTCGCCGGGAAGGGGGGAAGCGATGCGGAGACGCCCGCTACGGAATCTGCCGTGGACGTGCCCGACCTGTTCCACCGCGTCGTTGCTATCGTGGTGGAGGCAACCGGCGAAACGCAACCTGAGGTCATCCGCAGGGTGAATCGACGGCAGAAGGAGCATTACGGACTCCGTCCCGAGACCGAGGCGCTGCTGCTGGCAGCCGACGCCGGCGTTGACGTCGCGCCGTTCCTGGATGAGGCGCGACAGGGATTGGTGCAGCGGGCGCGTGACTGATGCTCCACGTCGGCATCGATGATACCGATTCGCTTGATGGCGGATGCACTACCTGGGTCGCCTTGCGGGTTATCGAGGCGCTGCTGCCTGACTACAATTTGATTGGTGCGCCACGGCTAGTGCGGCTCAACCCCAACGTGCCGTGGAAGACGCGCGGCAACGGCGCCGTCGCGTTCACCTTCGGCCGCGGCGCGGGGGAGCGACAACAGGTGGGTGCGTTGCCGGGGGGGCTGGTAACGGCGCATGCCGAGGCGGCACCGGCGGAGCTGGACGCAGGCGAGCTGCTCGAGCGCGTGCTTGCCGTGGTTTGTGAGGAGGCACAGCCATCGGCGCAGCCAGGCGTCGTCGTCAGCGAGGTTCGCCCGCGCGAGGGACTCTACTGGCAGGGTGTACGCGGTATTGTCGGTGAAGCGGGGCTGCGCGAAGCGCTGGAAGGAACCGCGCATGCCGGACTCAACGGCGGCCGGGGCCTGGCGGGCGCCGCCTGTGCGCTGGCATGGTCACCTCGCAGTGGTGGCGTGGTTGAGCGCTGCAGCTGGGAACTGCTCGGCTACCGCAACCGCCGCCGCTGGGGTTCGCCGCGTGAGATTTCCGCGGAGTCGATTGCTGCTGTCGCTGAAATCGAGGGCACATTTGGCTGCCACGATCCTGACGGGAGCCCGGCTATGGTGCCACACTCTCCTTGCCCTGTTATGTGGGGGCTGCGCGGGCTGCGGCCGGAGCCGCTTGTCACTGGCTTTAGCGTGCTCGGTCCCGAACGGCCGGAGCGCTGGCTGCTGTGGCAGACCAACCAGGCGACCGATGACCATTACAGGGTCGAGCTGCCAGCAGGGGGCGAAGCGAGCTTGCGGCTCGCGGGCAGCGTCGCTACACCGCCACACTCGCGCCGCGGCGGCCACCGTTTCTTTACTTTTACCTTTGAGGGCGGTGAATTGGAGTGCGCCGCGTTCGAGCCGTCGGGTGATTTTCGGAAGGTGGTTGACCAGTTGGTACCCGGAGATGTCCTGGAGGTTTGTGGCAGCCTGGAGGCGGGTGTGCTGAAGCTGGAAAAGCTGCGCGTCGTCACGCTCGCGCCGCGGCAGCGCAAGCCGCCTAACCCACCCTGCCCCGAATGTGGCGCACGCACCCACTCGGCCGGCCGCGATGCGGGCTATCGCTGTCGCCCCTGTGGGGTCAGGCTGCCAGCGCCGGTGCCGGAGGCCGTCGCGCCGACGCTCGTGCCGGGCTGGTATGATCCGCCCGCATCGGCGCGGCGGCACCTAGTGCGGCCGGCACGGTTGATGGAGCCGGCAGTGGCGGTCCAGGCGGCAGCGGGTCCGCCAGGAAGCGTGCCCTTGGTGCAGTGAAACAGGTGCGTGAGGGCACTCTGGACACCTCCAGACTCCCAGACGACCTATATATAAGGTGATTCATTCGAAATTGAACTTGAACCCCTAGCCGATTATCTGCTTCTTCAGTGACTGGAACTCGGCGGCGGTGATAACGCCTGCTTCGCGCAGTTCGCCTAGCTCCTTCAGCCGCGCCAGCTTTGCTTCGGGCCCTGCCGCCGCCGCTCCTTCCGGGGCGGCGGAAGCGGTGGGGCCGGTAGAGGCTGCATCATCTCCGGGCGCGGAGGCTGCTTCAGGTTTGGCCGACGTAACTACGGCCTCCCCACTGGCGGCCACCTTGCCTCGCTTGCGCGTCACCTTGCGGGGTCGCTTCTTTGGCGCCGCCTTTTTGCGCGGCGGCGGCAGCGAGCCGCCCAGCTCGCCCACCAGTTTCTCGGCCGCCTTGCGCTTCTCGACACCGATGGCACCCTCGTCAATCAAATCCCGCAGGATACGCGCCGCCATGTCACCCTCCGAGCCGTCTACGACCTGCGCCAGCTGCTGCGCCTCGGCGCTGGCGTCGGTATCCTTTGCAGTTTGCCGTCTCCTGCCGGCTGGTGTGCGCGCCGGTTTTTTGCGCTGCGCCTTGCCACGCTTGTCGAGCCCGCTCGCGACGCGGTGCACCGTCCGGCCCCGGCCGAATTTTTGCATCAGCTCCGGTCCGTCGTCGCTAGCGTTGGCGATGGGCGAGCCACACTTGAAGCATTTCTCGACCGAATCGGCAACAGGGGCTCCACAGGTTCCGCAGTTCTTCATGAACTCGCGGTCGAGTTCTGGATGCATTTAACCTTATATGCTCTACGAAGGCATCCGGGCTTAATGGCCCGCTTCTCGCTGATGCGCGACGAGGAGATGAAGCTGAAGCTTCAGCCGCACCCTCTCTCGTTCCTGCACCTCTACTTCGTCTTTTTCCTGCTACTGGTGTGGGGCTTCGTCATCTACCGCTTCTTCAGCCAGGACTGGTTCAGCCGCGTGCCGTTCTACGATTTCCTCAACGCTATCCCTGGCGTCAATGAGGTGCTTGCCGCGGCAATTATCTGGTCGCTGGCGCTGCTGGGGCTTGGTTTCACAGCGCGCTTTTTCTTCCTCGAGAACGGCGGCCGCGACATTTTCCGGCTCTACGGCGGGCTGGCGCTGTTCGGCATCGGGGCGATGGTTTTCCACCTCCGGACGCAGGACGACACGATGGCGTTCGGTCGCTGGTTCATTCCGTTGCTGACACTGCTGGTCGGTGGAGGCGGGATGGTGATTGTCGACCAGTATCGCCGCAGCTTTACCTACTACCTGACCGACATCCGCATCGCGATGCACCAGGATTTCCTCGGCCTGAGCAAGAACGAGCGGCAGGTGCGCTACAACCACATCGAGGACATCAAGCTCCTGCAATCCTTTTTCGGCCGCATCTTCGGCTTCGGTACCGTCGTGCCGGTAACCGGCTCCGGCCTGGGAACCGGGACTGACGAGGCGATGATGATTGCTGCAGTGGGTGGCGAGGCAAAGGGCTTCGCCGCCGGGCTGGCGGGCGGCAGCCGCCGCTCGGCACGCCGCGCGACGCAGGACCCGCGTGACTCGCTCTACGGCGTTCCCGACCCGGGACGTGTGCGTGACCTCATCGCGCAGAATATCCAGGACGATACCGGCGTCGAGCACCTGAAGCGCATCGAGGAACTGCTCGGAAAAGATTAAGCGCTGCGCAATGCCACGCCTGCCTCTGACAGCATTTCGCTGGCAAGCGCAAAATCGTCCGTCCAGCGCTCGGGCACCTCGGCGCTGGCGGGATAGACCGCTTCACTGACTCCCGACTGAATCAGCGCCCGCGCGCAGCGGGTGCAGGGCGGCCACGTCACATAGACCGTGCACCCCTTGAGCGACATGCCAATGCGCGCCGCGTGCATGATGGCGTTCTCCTCGGCGTGGCAGATTAGAGGATACTTCAGCTCCCGGTCCTCCAGCCGCTCGGCGGTGTCGGCGATGCCGCGCGGCAGCCCGTTGAAACCGGTGCTGCGCACCTCGCGGTCTGGGCCAACGATAACGCACCCCACCTGCGTCGAGGGGTCCTTGCTCCAGGCGGCAATGTGGGTCGCCAGTCCAAGGAAGCGTTCGTCCCAGTCAGCCATCCCGCCGGCAGCGGGGTGGAGCAGTTATACCTGTTCCCGGCGCGTCACGCCGACTTGCGGGCAAATGGCTTTAGCGAAGCATCCGAAGCAGTGCGGCTTGCGTGCGTCGCAGACCCGCCGGCCGTGCCAGATCAGCCGGTCGGACCACTCAATCCAGTCCTCTTGCGGCAGCAGCGCTATCAGGTCGCGCTCGACCGCCTCCGGAGAGTTGCCGCGCGAGAAGCCAAGGCGGCGCGTCAGCCGGTAGACGTGCGTGTCCACGACGACGCCCTCCGCCAGCCCCCACACGACGCCCAGCACCACTGAGGCAGTCTTGCGGCCAACGCCCGGCAGCGTGACCAGTTCGGCTAGAGTGCGTGGCACCTCACCACCGTGATGCTCGATGATGGCGCTGCAAGCGCCAATGATGTGCCGCGCCTTCGCGTTAAAAAAGCCGGTCGAGTGAATATCCTTCCCGAGTTCTTCAACGCTAGTTGAGGCGAATGCTGCTGCATCAGGATATTTGCGGAACAGCGGCGGCGTGACCATGTTTACCCGTTCGTCAGTGCACTGTGCGCTCAGGATGGTGGCGACAAGCAGTTGCAACGGGTCGCGGTGGACTAGCGCGCACTCCGCCTGCGGGTATTCGCTCCGTAGCCCCCGGAGCACTCCCTGCGCCCGTGCGGCTCTCCGTTTCTGCGATTCACGGCCGTGCGGTCTGGCCACGTTCAGGAGCGGTTGAAGCGCGGCTTGCGCTTCTCGAGAAAGGCGGCGACGCCCTCCTTTCCGTCAGGCGAGTTGAAGCACTCGGCAAATAGCTCCCGCTCGTGCTGCAGTCCCTCTTCCAGCGCCAGTCCGCTGCGTGTCGCGCGCTTGACCCGCTCGGCGGCGAATGCCGCCTTCGACGCGATTTGCTCCGCCAGCTCAAGCGTACGTTCCTCCAGCACGTCGGCAGGCCACACGAAATTGACGATGCCATAGCGCTCCGCCTCCACAGCATCAATCATCCTCCCGGTGAGCATCAGCTCCAGCGCCCTCCCTTCGCCGGCTAACCGTGGCAGACGCTGCGTACCGCCGGCGCCGGGGAGGATACCAAGATTGATTTCCGGCTGTCCAAAGCGCGAGCGGTCGCTCGCCACCCGCAGATCGCATGCCATCGCCAGTTCCATCCCGCCGCCGAGGCAGAAGCCATCAACCATGGCGATAATTGGTGTCGGGCAGGCGGCGGCGACCTCGGTCATGTGCCACTCATTGCGCATCTTCACGGAATCCAGTTCGCCGCTGGCGGCAAACTCGGCCAGGTCGGCACCGGCGATGAACGACTTCTCGCCCGCACCGGTGAGGATGATGGCGCGCACCTCGGGGTCACTACCGAACTGCTCGAACGCCTCGACAATCGCGCTCCGCGTCGCCGAATTCATCGCGTTGAGCTGTTTGGGTCTGTTGACCGTGACGCGGCCGATGTGGCCTTCCTGCGAGACGATAACTTCGTTTCCCATGCCATGCGGAACGGAGAGCCGGTTAAGTCGTTTGGCGGGCACCTCCGTCAGGCAGGCGGCAGCGGCTCTCACCAGACGGTGGCCACTCCCTATTTGCGTGATGCGCGCCAGTGTCGCCAGCCACTGCGCAACACCAAGAGCAGCAGCAGCGCCCCCACGGCTCCGAGCACCGGCTCCAGCCCCGCCTCGCGCAGCTGCTGTGGCAGCTCCCCCAGCCGCTCGCGCAGCTCTGCGAAACTATCTGCCTCGGCTGGGGCGGGAGCGCTGTTGTTGACGCGGATGGAGATTTCGGCGCTGGCGGTCAGGTTATTTTCGGCGTGGGCGGTCGCGGTGACGCGATAGTTGCCGTTCGACAGCGTCGCGGTGTCCCACTCGAGCGACCACGCTGTGAGGCCGTCAGCGACGCGCACATCGCCCGCAATTTCCAGCTCGATCTGCTGTAGCCCATTGCCGGAGGCGCTGCCGCCGAAAGAGACACGCCCCGCCACCTCGGCGCCGTCGAAAGGGGTGTCGATTACCACCTCGACGATGCCACCCAGTACCGCCTGCACTCCGCGGAAGGCGTCGACCAGCCCCCAGCCCCAGTGCGTGTCGTAGTCGCTGCTCAGGTTCCGGTCGTGAGGCGTGCCGCGGCGCTCCGCCGCGTAGAGCATCGCCTGCTCCACCTCCATTGGCTTCGCGTCGGGCGCGGCGTCGAGCAGCAGCGCCGCGACGCCCGAGATGTGCGGCGTTGCCATCGAGGTGCCGTCCTTCTCCTCCGAGCCGGTAGTGCCGGGGCCAAAGGTGTTGGCGCTGGCGGCTTCGATGCCGGTGCCGGGCGCCGTCAGCTCTGGTTTCAGCTCCTCGAGCCGGTTGTCATCGCCGTCGTCGAGCCGCGGCCCGTAGTTGCTGTAGCCGGCGATTTCGTCATCGCCGCGTGCGACGCTGTCGCCGTCATCCGCCGCGCCGACCGTCAGCGCTAGGTCTGCCGACGCGGGGGAGGGAATACGGTTCTCGCCGTCGTTGCCCGCCGCTACCACCGCCACCAGCCCTGCCTCGACGGCACGATTGACCGTCTCCGCCTCGGCCGACTTGCCGTCGTCGTTGCCCGAGGCGGAGCCGAACGACATGGACAGGATGCGGATGTTGAACTCGGCGCGGTGGTCAATGCACCACTCGATGCCCTCGATAGTGTAGCCGGCGTTGCTCACCCCCGCGTCGGTCATCACCTTCACATCGATGAGTCCCGCTCCCGGCGCGACACCCGTCAGCTCCCCGTCAGGGGGGTCACCCATGGCGGTCGCGGCGACGTGGGTGCCGTGCCCCTGTGTGTCGTCGGGATTGGTCTGCCCGTTGCCGTTATTGGGGTCGCCTAAGAGCGCTGTGGCGTCGTAGCCCGCAACGAACTTGCCCTGCAGTGCCTCATGGTCATCGTCTACCCCCGTATCGAGGATGGCGATGTTGACCCCGCTGCCGTCGTACCCTAGACCCCACGCATCCTGCTCGCGGTACTCATTGGAGGGACGCGCCTTCACGGCGCGCGCCGAGACGTCCAGGAACGGCACCATTGCGTTCTGCTGCTGCACCTGCACCACGCCGGGCAGCGCCTTCAGCACCAGCACCAGCTCGAGCGGCGCACGTGCGACCGCGAGCAGCTCGATATGGCGCGCGCGGTAGTCCACTGACACGAGCGCCTCCACCACCGCCACCTGCGTGTCGCTTGGTGGGTGGTCATAGATCAGGAACAATGGCACCTCCGCCGGCGCACCTCGCGCCAGCGCCGCATCGAGCCGGTCGTCGAGGCCATTGCCGTCGCCATCGCCCTGCCACCCCTGCCACCAGTCGCTGTGCGGACCGGGTGTGGGAGGTGGTTCATCCGGGACGGCGGCGGGGAGCTGTGGCGCCAGCAGCAGCAGTGCCAACGCCAAGGCCAGGAAGCGCACGCGGCAGGGGAGCTGCGCGGCTATATGGGACTGACGCTCAGTGCGGCGGCCGCCCGTAGGCGCCGCAGCCGGGGCAGTTCTCGTGGGCGCTGCCTTCGGGCGTGAAGATAGTCCCGCAGCCGAGGCACGCTAGATCCCCGCCGGCGCGCCCGAAAGGCGATTTATCGCCCGGTAGTGGTACGGCGGTCACTTGCTCTGGCGAAGTGCGGTGGCCCCACCACCAGGCGCCGCCTCCCAGCGCCGCCACCGCCAGCGCGACCACGACCAGTGGGAGCAGCGGCAGCTTATCCGTTTCCCCTGAGGGTGCAGCCGCTGCCGGCTCGACAACCGACAGGTCCAGCGTCGCCTCCGCCGGTGGCGCGGTCATGCCCATACGATCGACCGCGACGACGCGGTAGCGGTAGACGCTCCCCTCGGCGGGCGTGTCAAACAGGTATCCCTCGTCGGGGGCAAGCGTCGTCAGCAGCTCGTCGCTGGCGTTGCCGGCGGCGCGATAGATTTCGTACCCCACCACATCATCCGACGGTGAAGGCAGGAAGAGCAGGTTCACACCACCGCCGGCGACCCTGGTCACCTGTAGCCCGCGCGCCGGTTCCGGCGAGGAGCGGTCGACAAGCGTCGCGGCGTCGTAGCCGCTCCAGGTCACGCTCAGGGTTTCGCCCACGTCGGGAACGTACCCCTTTCTGCCGTCGCCGAAGTGGAGTGTGCCGGACGCGGCGTCAAGGTAATACGACTCAGGGAAGAGCGCGTCGGGGTCGGTCGCGAGCGAGAGCAGGCTGCCGCTGCCGCTACGCACCTCGACCACTACCCCCAGCATGTCATTGACCGGCGGGAGCGGCAGCAGGAACCACTGGTCGGAGCTGCCGTTGCCGATGTAGCTACTGGTCAACTGCTCCCTGTCAGCCCAGTTTCCCGCCGCGTCGGCTGGCGTCAGCCGGAAGAAGTAGTGGTAGCCGTCATCGACAGTCAGATTGTACGGCTGCGAGAGGTTAAAGCTGCCGAGCGACAGCCACTCCCAGCTGGTACTCAGTTCCTGTCCCTCGCTGACTTTAGTGTATGTTAGTTCGTAGCTGACCATGTCCTGCGTCAGTCCGTCCGGTAGCAGTGTAATTTGCGTTGC
The DNA here is from genome assembly GCA_022449705.1 of Candidatus Poseidoniia archaeon. GTDB lineage: Archaea > Thermoplasmatota > Poseidoniia > MGIII > CG-Epi1 > UBA8886. Next base: position 8,921 of record JAKURS010000020.1, read on the forward strand.
CCCCGTCAGCGCGGGCTGCGGGTGCAACGTGCCCACCGGGGGAGTGGTGTCGATGATGACGGTATGCTCTGCCGCCGATCCACGGTTGCCCGCCTCGTCCGCTGCGATCACCCGGAAGCGGTACTCCCCGTCCTGCGGCGCGTAGAAGTCGTAGCGAGTATCGACCGTCCCGCTGCGGAGCGTTTGCCAGCCGCTGCCGTCGCCCACCAGCAGGTCGTAGCCCGCGACGTCACTCGCAATCGAGGACCAGCGCAGGTCAAGCGCCGACTGATTAAGCAGCATCCCGTCCGACGTGGCAACCAGCTCGGCGGTGCCGGGCGGCGAGTAGCTGACGACCAGCTCGACCGGCGGCGCAGTCAGGTCGACGATCACCATGCGATGGCACTCATCTTCGGCGTCCTGCCGATTACCATCGTCATCGATACCTTCAGCGTGGAAGCAGAAGCTGCGCCCGTCGACGCCTAAATCGAATTGCACTGCCTCCAGTTCGACCGCGAAGGCCCCCAGCTCGGCCCAATTAGCCGTGCCGTGCTCGTCATAGCCCTCAATCCAGTTTCCGTCGCCGTCGTGCGAGCGGTACTCGATTACCACTGTGACGGTGTCGTTACCGAACTCTAACTCCCCATTCAGGGCTTTGTACCAATCAGCCACATACCATTCAATCGGGAAGATGGAGCTGTTTACCATTAGCCCTGTCTCGTTCAGGATGAATACCTGCGGCGGTAGATAGTCGGGTGGGACGTAGAGCCGCACTGCCAGGTTCACCCATTGCTCCAAGACATCGTCGCCGTCACGTGAAACAGCAGTGACATTGAGACCACCGAGTGCCCCCTCAATGATATCGGCTGCCAAGGATATGTTCAGGAACATGCTCCCTGTCTCGGAAACACCGACCGACAGTGAGGTGGTCCAGTTCAGGAGAGTGAAGTTAGTGGTGTCGTTCAGGCTCACCTGCACGTCGTAAGTATCGATGATGTTGCCCTGATTGTGCACCCAGATTTCCCAGGTGTAGAGCTCACCAGCATCAAGTTCCTTGTTGCTACTTGGTGCCTGAAGTTCGAATTTGTAGCTCGGCAGAACCTCCATTTCCAGCTCCAGCGGCAGTGGGATGAAATCCCAGGCGGCAGAACGGGAGAAAACAGCCTCCATTTCCTCATCAAACCACTGGGTGTTCCCGGTTTCCCGCACTACAGATGCCAGGACGTTTTCACCCTCCTGCAGGAGTCCGGGCCCGAACGGGGTCTCGTCGTTCCAGTAATTGGCTGTATGGCCCTGGCCCTGCCGCATGTCATTGAATACTATCTGGCTGTTGAGGTAGTAGGTACCGTAGTTGTTTGCAGCAGTATTCAGGCTCAGGCTGCCTCCCTCGTAGGCCGAGACATCATCGATTGTGAAAATGTGGCGGAAGTAGGCGTAGCTGTTGCCCTGCCAGACGGTGTTATTGTCCACGTTGCCCACATCGCTATCCCCGAAGGGCGCCGGGTCAAGGGTCCAGTTGTCATCATAGTCGAATTCCAGTTCGGTCCAGCTGGTGTCGCATTCATAACCCGGGTCGTCCGGCTCATCGTTATCTGTACATTGGTAGAGCTGTGTACTGCTGCTGTTGGAGTGGGCCCACCACCATTCGGTATCGTTGTCGCGGCCACTCAGTACCACGATATTCCTGATTTCACTGTAGTACTGGGACCTGGCACTCAGGGACATGGAGTAATTGCCAGCCAGGGTCTCCGAATCCGGGACTATGTCAAGGGTTACGTTACCACTCTCGCCAGGCTGGAGATGAACCACGTTCGGGGTGATGGTTACGTCCCAGCTATTGTAGGCTCCTGAAATCTGGATGGTAAAGTTGTCCTCCACATCACCTTCGTTGGTGAGGTTCAGCTGGAAACTGATATTCTCACTCACATTTCCGGTTACGTGGCTCTCCATTACTGTGAGGTTATAGGCGTAAAAGCCAATGTGTATGACTCGCTCCAGGGTATTGTTGTCCTCGTTGCTCTCCACGACGTCAGCATCGGCATCGGTCGTAGCGGTGAGGCTGTAGTCCCCGAGCGCCTCCGGGGTCCAGTAGAATATGTTCACGGCTGTAGCGTCAGGCGCCAGTTCCGATACAGTGGCGTTGCCCAGTTCGTCACCCTCGATATCCAGCGTGACGTTGAAGTTCTCAGCGGTTTCGGTTCCCAGGTTTGAAGTAATTACCCTAAACCACAGGTCGTCACCGAGGATAATCGGTTTTTCTCTCCAGGACTGGACGTTGACCACGAGCTCGACATCAAGCCACTGGTCAGCATCACCACCCCATGTGATATCATACCCCAGTACGGCAAGCACGTTAGTCCCATCCAGCAGCCAGTCCGGATTAGGCCCCGACTCGGAGCCCCCATCATAGGTCAACTCATTGTCCCAGTACGCAGCGTCGCCTTCGTAACAGCCACTGTGCTGCTGGTAAGAATAGCAGTTTCGAATAAGGTTCCCGTTCAGGTAGGCAATATAGTAGTTGTTGTGGGCCAGGTTCAGGGTCGCGCTGATTGCTTCATACTCATTACTGTAAGTAAATTGATGGCGGATTATGACATGGTCATTCAATCCATCTTCTGTTTGCCAGATTGTCCCCGGACTGGCGCCAGCCTGGTCATCGTTACCGAAGGGCGCCGCTCCTGACCCCCAGCCCGAGTCGTCAAAATTCTTTTCAAACCAGCCGGTGGGGATACACCGCTGGCTACCACAGTCATCATCATCATCGTCGTAAAAATTGTATTTGTATTCGGTGTCGTCATCTCGACCACTCTGGACAATGGTTACAGGGTCCCCATTTTCGAAATCGTTCGTGTAGTCCAGGGAAGTAATTACCAGATCAGCTTCACCGGAAGCTCCGGAGGCAGCCAAGGAAAACAGGAACGCAAATACGAGCACGGCGAGTGAATTTCTGAAGAATTGGCGCATGTGATATAACCTTCCCGGGGATTCGTGCAGGTTGACTGGGGGTTAAATTGACTATGGGGTTGATTAGAAGTGCCCCCCGTCTGCGGGCCGGTGAAGCCACTCCATGTCCTGCTGATGACGATGTTCATCGATTTGGCGGGCTTCGCAATGTTCATCCCGCTACTGAATTACATCGTGGCGGAGCTGGGCGGTACCATCCTCACTGTGGGGTTGCTCATCACCGCCTTTTCGCTGGCTCAGTTCCTATGCCTGCCGGCGTGGGGGCGGTTGAGCGACCGCATCGGCCGCCGCCCTGTCATCATGCTTGGCCTCGGCGGCTCGGCGGTCGCGTACGCGGTGTTCGGGCTGGCCGACCCGGCGCTGGGGTTGAGCGACGACCGCCAGTTCCTGCTGGGGGTGCTGTTCCTGTCGCGCATCATGCTGGGGGTGATGAGCGCCAACTACGCCGCCGCGTACGCCTACATCGCGGACGTGACGCCGCCCGAAGAGCGCGCGCAGGGGATGGGGCTGCTGGGAGTGGCCTTCGGGCTGGGGTTCGTCTGCGGCCCGGCGCTGGGGGGGCTACTGGGCCAGTGGGGCTTCTGGCTGCCCGCATTTTTCGGCTCTGGGCTGGCGCTGCTGAACCTGTTCTGCGCTTGGCGCTGGCTGCCTGAGTCGCTCCCGCCAGACCACGTACCGCGGCCACGCGTCTCCCCTTCGGAGGCGCTGCGCGAGACGGTTGGTTACCTGCGGCAGCCGCGGCTGGGGCTGCTGCTGGTAATCTTCACGCTCTACCTGCTGGCGTTCTCGATAATCTTCGGCACCTTCGTCGAGTTCTCGAAGGAGCGCATTGGGCTGCCGGTGCGGCTCTCCGGGGTGCTGTTTGCCTACATGGGTGGTGTCAGCATCGTAACGCAGGGCTGCCTGGTCGGCCCCGCGGTGCGCAACTGGGGCGAAGCGTGGACCTCGCGCGCAGGGGCACTGCTGATGCTGTTAGGCATTGGCTATATCCCGTATACCTCCACCATCGAAGGCGTCGCGCTGGCGACGACTATATTCTCACTTGGCAGTGGCTTCATCCAGCCGACGCTGAGTGCGCTGATTTCCCGGTCCGTAAGTGCCCGGGAGCAGGGCGCAGTGATGGGGCTGAGCCAGTCGCTCGGCGCGCTCTCGCGCGCGGTGGGGCCACTGCTTGGCACCTCCATGTGGTCGGTCCTAGGCTACGCGGCGCCGTTCCGCCTCGCGTCGCTCACCTTCGCGCTTGTATTGGTGCTGATGCTGCAGGTGGGGCAGTCACATCGTGCAGTTGTACAGCAGAGCGCGCTGCTCTTCGCTGGTTTCAGCCTCGCGCTGTGGGTGATATCGCCCTCGGCGGAGCTGGACCGGCTGGCGCTGGTCGCGGCGGGAGTGGCATTGTTGGGCGCGCTACTGGCCCGGAAGCAGTAACTCCAGCAACCCGTCCAGTGTCTCGCTCGGCAGGTGGTGTGGCGCCGCTTCGATGACTCGCCCATCGCTGGTGTTGACCGCGACACTGGTGCCCGCCAGTGCGAACAGGTCCAGGTCAACGACTGTGTCGCCAACAGCCGCAACCTCGTCGCGGGAGACGCCGTGGCGCGCCATTACGTCACGCATCACGGATGCCTTGGCGTGGCCGCTAACGTGTATTTTGGCCTGCAACCCCTGCGGGGTGTCAAAGAGCGGGTTGGCGTGCGCTTCCGCCATGTTCCACTCCGCCGCCAGCTTCTGCGCGAGGTAGTCGATGCCGCCGGAGATGATGGCGGTCACGACCCCTGCCGCGAGCAGACCAGCGACAGACTCGGCAGCGCCCGGCAGCGGTTCGGCCCTGTCAAGCGCGCGGTTGACCGTCGCTGCATCGACCGGCCCGCCGTTGGCGGCGGCCCACAGCTCCAGGTCTCTGGCGACGAACTCGGTGTCGCTCACCTCGTGTCGCAGGTAGCGCGCGAGCATCTCGCGGTTGTCGGTGCCAAAGTGGTCATGCAGCAGTTGCCACGACGACTTGGGACGTAACAGCGTCCCGTCCATGTCGAAGACCACGAGCTTCAGCGCCATGGCTACCCGAAGCTGGAGCTGAAGCGGTCGCCCTGCCCCGCCTCGCGCTTGAACATCTGCTTCATCTGCTCGCGCGAGACCGTGTGCGCCTTCTCCGCCATCTCGAACGATTCTTTCGCACCAGTTTCATCCATCTCGATGCGGAAGCTCAGGCCGGAGAAAACCAGCGCCTCCTTGCCCTCGCCGGGGAAGACCGCCAGCACCCCCACCTCGGGGTTGGACTGGAATTTCACGTCCTTGAAAACCTGCGTTTCGTCGTCGCCCGGCAGGAATACGGTAATCTTCTTCGCCCTGAACATGGAGCGCGGCAGCCTCTATGCTAAATTAGGGTTTGCGCATCGGCCCTCATGCGAGCCGGCCTCTGCGCCGAGTGCGGCGCGCCCGCCCTCGACGCCTGCCATGGCTGCTCAGCCATGCTCTGCCGCGACTGCCGCAGTACCCACAGTTGCAGCGCCCGTCTCGGGTGAAACACATCTTTTAGCAGTGTGCGCCTGCGCGGGCAATGGAGCAGCTGACGCTGGGCGGCTGTGCACTTACCGTCTTCCCGACTGTCAAGGGGCTGGCGAGCGAGCTGCCGGAGCTGGAGGCGGCGTGGCAAACTGCGAAGCCAGCGGCGCTGGCGCTGGCCGTCAGCCCCGGTGAACTGGAGGGCCTGCGCGAGTGGGACGGCGAGCCGTTCGACATCTCGGGCTGGGAGGAGCTATACGGGCTGGCGCTGCGCCAGCTTGCTGGCAAGGATGGTGTGCGCCTCCCGCCGCCGGCGTTTCACCGCGCGCTCGCGCTGGCCGATGCCGACAACGTCCCGGTCGAAGCGCTTGACCTGCCCGAGGAGGAGTTCACCGTACTGTTCACCAAGTCGGTCACGACCTGGCAGTGGTTCCGCTGCGACCGGCTCGAAAAGCGGCTCCGCAAGCGCGGCTTCGAAGCCGGGACGCCACAGGAACTCGCGCTCGAAATGGACCGCCACCTGTGCGGTCTCACCGGCTACGCTGCCGTCGAGCGCGGCCGCGAGGCGGAGATGGCACAACGGCTGCGCGCAGCGTGCGCGGAGCGGCAGCGCGTGCTGGCGGTCATCGAGCTGCCACGCGTCGCGGGGGTCGTGGATTTGCTGCCCCAAGCCTAAAGCACCCCCCATAATCCGCACCCGGGCCCGTGAGGTAGTCCGGAATCCTACTGGGCTTCGGACCCAGATACGGGGGTTCAAATCCCCCCGGGCCCGCCACCGCTCACTAGTTCCTATGTGAAATCGGGTTCTCGGCTTTCGAGGAAGGCAGTGATGCCTTCGACTGCATCACCAGTATTGCCGGAATCGCGGTTACGCTCGCTCTCCAGCTCGAGCAGTTCCTCGGCGGTGAGGTTGTCTGCCGCCGCCAGCAGCCGCTTGGTCTCGCCTATCGCCTGCGTCGGCCC
>JAKURS010000021.1:0-2558 GCA_022449705.1 Candidatus Poseidoniia archaeon
GTGGCGCCGAGAGGGTTCACGGCTTGCTGCTGCCGCATGGTGACACTGTTTCGACCGGGATGGCGGCTGCGCACGCTGCCGCGCTTACAGTCGAGACGCGCGAGTTGGACATCGCGCCGCTGGCGGCGGCGTTCGGCGATGCGGCCCCCTTCTTCGAATCGCGCGAAGCGCAGGGCAACCTGCGTGCGCGGCTCCGCATGGTGCTGCTCTACGGCGCGGCTGCCGAACGCGGTGCGCTGGTGCTGGGGACGTCCAACAAGTCGGAGTTGCTGACCGGCTACTACACCAAGTGGGGCGACGGCGGTTCGGACCTGCTGCCGCTCGGCGACCTGTATAAAAGTCAGGTGAAGCTGCTCGCAGTTGCCCTTGATGTGCCCGAAGCCATCCGTGAACGTGCGCCTACTGCCGAGCTGTGGGAGGGGCAAACCGACGAGCAGGAGCTGGGACTGCCGTATGCGCAATTGGACCAGGTGCTGGCGGGGCTGGAGCGGCACGATTCGCAGGCGCAGGTAGCGGCGCGCAGCCACGCTTCTGATGTCGAGGTGGAGCATGTCGCGGCACTTGTGCAGCGCTCGATTCACAAGCGCATCTTTCCACCAGTCTGCAAGCTGGGGCGGCGTACCGTAGGCATTGATTGGCGCGAGACCACCGGCGCCCACTGAGCACTCTTTAAAAGTGACTTATAAGGTTATTTGACGAAGGCTGGCTCCGGGGTGAAAAACGGACGATAATAGTGGAACCGTTATGACGTTTTTGTAAGGTTCCACCCCGTTTTTAACATAAACCGGTGGAACAGTGTTTGATTTTTATAATAAACTGTGAAAAATACCCTTTGTGGAACGCTTATATCCGGCAGCCAGAATGACCTGAACCCATGTTCCCGAGTTTGTATGAGACGATTATTCGGCCGCCCCTGAGAGGGGCCTGATGCCTGCCAATCCCGAAGGACTCCGGATTGGCCGGCGCTTTACTGAGGCGGGTGTGGAATCGTTCGACGCGCTGGAGTGGGCCAAGCGCAACGTCGCGATTCACAACTACGACGGCACCACCGCCTTTGAACTGGAGGGGGTCAGTCTCCCGACCGGCTACAGCCAGACCGCCGCCAATGTCCTGGCGCAGAAATACCTGCGCAAGGCGGGGGTGCCGCAACGGCTTCGCAAGGTGCCCGAAAAGGGCGTTCCGGGCTGGCTGCGCCGCTCCGTGCCTGACGCCAAGGCACTGGCGAAGCTGCCGGAGGCTGAGCGCCACGGTGAGGAGAAGGACGGGCGGCAGCTGTTCCGTCGCTTGGCGGGGACCTGGACCTGCTGGGGCTGGAAGCACGGCTACTTCCGCGCCGAGGCGGACGCCAGGGCGTTCTACGACGAGCTCTGCTACATGCTGGCGGCGCAAATGGCATCGCCCAACTCGCCGCAGTGGTTCAACACCGGCCTCTACTGGGCGTACGGTATCAAAGGCCCCGCGCAGGGGCACCACTTCGTTGATCCCGACAGTGGCAAGCTGGAGCGCTCGACCAGCGCCTACGAGCACCCGCAGCCGCACGCCTGCTTCATCCAGTCGGTGAGCGACGACCTGGTCAGCGAAGGCGGCATCATGGACCTCTGGACGCGCGAGGCGCGGCTCTTCAAGTTCGGCTCGGGCACCGGCTCCAACTTCTCGTCAATTCGCGGCGAGGGCGAGCCGCTCTCGGGTGGTGGCCGTTCGTCGGGGCTGATGTCGTTCCTGAAGATTGGCGACCGCGCTGCCGGCGCCATCAAGTCGGGCGGCACGACGCGCCGCGCCGCCAAGATGGTCTGCCTCGAGATGGACCATCCCGACATTGAGCAATTCATTAACTGGAAGGTCTCTGAGGAGGAGAAGGTGGCGGCACTCGTGGCGGGGTCGCGGCAGCTGCAGGATCACGCCAACGAAATCCTGGCCGCCATCGAGGCACACCCCGAGCCGGGCGAGAAGCTGGACCAGCGGCAAAACCGGGAGCTGGCGCGCACGGTGCGCTCGGCGTTGCGCGAACACGTCCCCGAGACGCTGGTCGCGCGTATCTTGGGGCTGGGCGAGCAGGGGTGGAGCCACCTGGAGGTGGCGACGTTCGACACCGACTGGGAGGGCGACGCCTACCAGACCGTCTCGGGGCAGAACAGCAACAACTCGGTCCGGGTATCGAATGCCTTCATGGAAGCGGCGCTGGCGGGCGACGAGTGGCAGCTCTACTGGCGTACCGAGCTGGAAGCGGCCGCTGCCGAAGGACGCCGGCCCGAATCGTGCCGCACCGTGCCCGCTGCCGGGCTGTGGGGGCAGATTGCGCAGGCCGCCTGGGCCTGCGCCGACCCGGGTGTGCAGTTCGACACCACCATCAACGAGTGGCACACCTGCGCACCCGACGGGCCGATTCGCGGGTCGAACCCCTGCTCGGAGTACATGTTTCTGGACGACACCGCGTGCAACCTCGCTTCACTGAACCTAGGGTCATTTTACGACCCGGATGAGGGGCGGCTGCGGCTGGAGGACTACGAGCACGCCATCCGGCTCTGGACCATAGTGCTCGAAATATCGGTGCTGATGGC
>JAKURS010000021.1:2568-14702 GCA_022449705.1 Candidatus Poseidoniia archaeon
CGCAGCGCAGCTACGACTACCGCACGCTTGGCCTCGGATATGCGAATATCGGCTCGCTTCTGATGCGCATGGGGATTCCCTACGACGACGAGCGCGCGTTCACCATTTGCGGCGCTCTGACCGCCATCCTGGGTGGGGTGTGCTACGCTACTTCGGCCGAGATGGCGCGCGTCAAGGAGCCGTTCCCGCGCTATGCGCAGAACCGCAAGAACATGTTACGGGTGATGCGCAACCACCGCCGCGCTGCGTACAGCGCCCCGGCCGAGGAATACGAGGGGCTGACGGTGCTTCCGTCCGGGATTGATCCCGCATACTGCCCCGAGTACCTGCTGAAGGCGGCGCGCGGAGCGTGGGACGCGGCAGTTACCCTGGGCGAGGCACACGGCTATCGCAACGCACAGGTGACGGTGATTGCGCCGACCGGCACCATCGGCATCCAGATGGACTGCGACACCACCGGCATCGAGCCCGACTTCGCGCTGGTGAAGTTCAAGACGCTGGCGGGCGGTGGCATGCTGCGCATCATCAACCAGTCGGTGCCGCCGGCGCTGGAGAAGCTGGGCTACGACGAGGCGCAGCGCGATGAAATCGTTGGTTACGTTCTCGGCAACGGCACGCTGGAAGGCGCGCCGGAGGTGAACCATGAGTCGCTCAGGCGCAAAGGACTCTCGGGCGAGGCCATCGACCGCCTTGAGGCGGCCATCCCCGCCACCACCTCGCTGAAGCTGCTGGTATCGCCGTTCCACGTCGGCGACGACTACTGCCGCGAGAAGCTCGGCCTCTCGGAGGAGCAGGTGACTGACCCCGCCTTCAACCTGCTGGCGCACCTGGGCTACGAGCTGGAAGAGGTACAGGCAGCCGATGACGCCATCTTCGGGCGGCTGACCATCGAGGGCGCTCCGCACCTGAAGGAGTCGCACTTGGCGGTCTTCGACTGCGCCAACCGCTGCGGGCAGTACGGCACGCGCTCCATTTCGTGGCACGCGCACATCCGCATGATGGCGGCGGCGCAGCCCTTCATCTCGGGTGCGATTTCGAAGACTATCAACATGCCGCACGAAGCCACCGTGGCGGAAATCCGGCAGGCGTACGAGGAGTCGTGGCGCACGATGAACAAGTCCATCGCGCTCTACCGCGACGGCTCCAAGCTGAGCCAGCCGCTGATGTCGGGCGCCAGCCTGGCAGTTGCCCTGGTCGCGGAGGAGGAGCAGCTGGCGGAGGGACTGGTATCGGCCGGAAAGGCGGCCGAAATCATGGCCGAGGCGCTGCCGACACCCGACGCGCAGCAGATTGCGCGCAAGGTGGTGACGCGCTACATCGCGCAACGGCGGAGGCTTCCCGAGCGCCGTTTGGGGGGCTACACCCAGAAGGCGAAGATTGCCGGCCACACCATCTACCTCCACACTGGCCAATACGAGGATGGCAGCCTGGGCGAAGTCTTCATCGACATGGCGAAGGAGGGCGCTGCCTTCCGCAGCCTGATGAACTGCTTCGCGGTCGCTATCAGCCTCGGCCTGCAGCACGGCGTCCCACTGGAAGAATTTGTCGATGCCTTCGTCTTCTCGCGCTTCGAGCCGCTGGGGCCAGTCCAAGGCAACAAGCGCATCAAGATGGCGACCTCGATTGTCGACTACCTGTTCCGCGAGCTGGCCATCACCTACCTCGGCCGCAGTGACTTGGCACACGGTGTCACCGAAGAGGACCTGCGCCCCGACGCGCTGCGCTCGGTGGTGGAGGACGAGCTGGAGGCGTCCGCCGGGCGCTCCCCGCACGGCGAAGCGTCAGGCGACCAGCACGAAGTGCAGATGACGCTCGACGATATGGGCAATCCAGTCGAGGGGGAAGTGCCGGGGCCGCTCACCCCCGGCACGGCCAGTGACCCGCTGCAGACGACCGTTGCCGAGGCGGTTCGCATGGGTTTCTCGGGAGACCCGTGCCCTGATTGTGGCCAGTTCATGCTGGTCCCCAACGGCAACTGCTTCAAGTGCACTGGCTGCGGCGCGACGACCGGTTGCAGCTGATCCCGCCTCGCCCCGCTACTCTCCGAAATCCAGCGCCGCGTATTCCGCGAGTGACTCCGAGTTGGCGAGCACGTCGCGGTTCTGCACCGGCCGGCCGGTGATGGCGGCAAGCACCGCTTTCTCGACCTTCTTGCCCGAGAGGGTGTAGGGAATATCAGCGACCGGCAGTACATGGCGCGGGACGTGCCGCGGTGTGGTGGCGCTACGGATTGCTTGGCGGATTTGCGCCGCGAGCGCGTCGCTGAAGGCGACGCCGTCGGCCATTTTCACGCAGAGCACCACTTCGACGTCGCCCGCGACCGGTCGGCCGACGGCGATGGCGTCGGCGATTCCGGGCAGGTTCTCAACCGCGCGGTAAATCTCGGCGGTGCCAATGCGCACGCCACCCGGGTTGAGCGTGGTGTCGCTGCGGCCGTAGATGATGGCGCCGCCCGCTGCGGTCATCTCGACGAAGTCGCCGTGGGTCCACACTCCGGGAAACTCCTCGAAATAGGCGGCGTGATACTTCGCGCCGTCCGGGTCGTCCCAGAACTCGGTCGGCAGCGACGGAAATGGGCGCGTGCAGACCAGTTCGCCGCACTCGCCGATGAGTGGCTCGCCCTCCGGTGACCACGCCTGCACATCCATCCCCAGCTGCGCGCACTGCAGTTCACCCCGCCGCACTGGCGAGAGCGGGTTTCCGCCGAGGAAGCAGCCGATAATGTCAGTACCGCCCGAAATCGAGGCGAGCTGGAGGTCGTCGTGGACGTCCCGGTAAACCCAGTCGAACTGCTCCGGTACCAGCGGCGCTCCGGTCGAGAGCAACGCGCGTAACTGTCGCAAGTCGGCCGCGTTACGCGGCACCAGTCCGGCGCCGGCGCACGCCGAGAGGAACTTGGGTGAGGTACCAAAGTGGGTGATGCCGGTGCGCTCCGCCAGCCGCCACAGCGCGCCGAGGTCGGGATGCCCGGGGCTGCCGTCGTAGAGCACGATGGTCGCCCGCGAAGCGAGCGCGCTGACGAGCCAGTTCCACATCATCCAGCCGCAGGTGGTGAACCATAACAGGCGATGGCCGGGCTGCAGGTCGCACTGCAGCTGGTGCTCCTTCAGGTGCTGCAGCAGCGTCCCGCCGGTGCCATGCACAATCGATTTGGGTGGCCCAGTCGTGCCCGACGAATACATGATGTAGAGCGGGTGGTCGAAATCCACTTGCGCGAACTCCGGCTCCGTGGCATCGTTCTTGAGCAGGTCGGGATACTCAACGACCGAGCCGTGTGCCAGCTCGCCCGGGACGTCGGCGAATGGGATGCGGATGACGTGCTCGAGGCCGGGAATCTGCTCGAGGACGCCGTTCACCTTTGCGTCGAGCGCGAAGCGCCTCCCGTTGTAGCGGTAGCCGTCGGCCACGATGAGCAGCTGCGGCCGCACCTGCCCGAAGCGGTCGACCACCCCCTGCGCGCCGAAGTCGGGTGAGCAGGAGGTCCAGACACCGCCCGAAGCAGTGGTGGCGAGCATCAGCACTAGCGTCTCAACGCAGTTCGGGACGAACGCCGCCACGCGGGACCCGCGGCGCAGCCCCAGCGCGCGCAGGCCGGCCTGCGCGTGGGCGACCCGCTGCTTCAGCTCGCCCCGCGTCAACCGCTCGTCGTCGCGCCCTTCGCCGCAGCCGATGACTGCCAGGCGGTCCGCGTCGCCGGCGAGCAAATTCTCGGCGTAGTTGAGCCGTGTGCCGGGGAACCAGCGCGCGCCCGGCATCACCGCGTCGGCGAGCACACTGTCGTAGCCGTGGCTGGCGCGCAGTCCCGAGAACTTCCAGAAATGCGCCCAGAAGTCCTCCATCGCGTCGAGCGACCAGCGATGGACGTCAGCGTAGGTTTCGAGCTTCGCCGGTGCCGATTGCATGAAGCGCCAGAGCAGGCTCTCCCGCTGGCGCTCCTGCGACGGCTTCCACAGAACGGGATTCACGGCGTGGCATCGCCCGCAGCTGAAAAAGCTACAGCATCCCGGCTTTCTGGATAATCATCAGCTGCTCAGTCGAGAGCTTGTCGCCGGAGAGGAACTTGCGGAACAGCTCCTCGGCGTCGGCTGCCGATTCAACCGCGTCGGCCTGGCTGGTGCCGCGCCGCCGCTCGGCGCGTGCCCGGTCGACTTCGGAGAGCTCACGCAGATGCTCGATGTACTCGGCATGCACCTCGTCCGCCAGCTCCTTGACGCGTACGAAGGCGCGCTGCGCACCATCAGCTCTCTTGCGCGTCTTGCGGTTCTCCCGCAACGCGTCACGCATCGATTCGTGTTCCGCCTGCGCCTCGTCACGCGCGCGTCTCATGCTCCGCAGTAGCTCCTTGCGCTGCTGGTCCGCCTGCCGGAAGCTGTCGCGCGCCGCGGTGACCTCGGGGTCGGTCTCGAGCAGCTTGTCCTGCTCGCTAATCTGCGACTGCAGCGTCCCGATCTTCTCGACCAGCGCGCGCTCTTTCTTGATGCTCATCGAGCTGGTCATCTGTTTCAGTTCCAGCTCCTGTATTTGCCGCCTCAGCTTCGGAACAGGTGGCAGGTGGCTGCCGGCGAAACGGGCACGCTTGAGCTTCAGGAACTCCTCGCGCAGCTGGTCCACCCCGGGCCCCAGCTGGCGCAGCTCGTTCCGCGTCTCTCCCACCTCGACGTTCAGCCCGTTGCGCCGGTCACGGTGCGCGTAGACCTGGTCCATCAGTGCCTTGGCCTGCGCGTTTAGCTCGTTGCGCTCAGCGGCGTGCGACTGCGATTTCAGGTTCAGCTCGTCGCGCTTGCGGCGCAGCTCCTCAGCCAGTGTGTTTATCGCCTTGCGGCGCAGCTTCAGCTCCTTGCGCGACAGCTTCGAGTAGTCGGGACCGGGGTCGTCAGCCGTTGCCGGGGCCGCCCCTGTCTCGGCTAGCCGCGCCAGCAATACAGCCTTGGTGCCGGAGACCGGGAGCTCGCGCTCGCGCAGCTTCTCCCTGAGTTCAACGACCGTCAGGCCAGCGTGCCCGCTGGGTGCAGGCTCGTCGCCTGCCGGGGCGTCGAGGGCTGGTTCCTCGGTTCGAGTTTCCATCGCTTCTCCCGGGGCTGTGCCCCGCTGGCGGTCCTAACCGAAGAGAGCACCGAGTCCTTCGACTGCTTCCTCTTCACTGACTTCTTCTTCCTCGGCCTCTGCTTCCTCGGTGGCGGCTTCCTCGCTGCCAGCGTCCCCACCGGACGGGGCCGGCGCGGCGGCCGCCGGAGCGGCTACTGCGGCGGTGGCCATGGCTTCCTCGAGGTCCACGCCTTCCAGCGCGGCCACGAGGGCCTCGGCCCGGGCCTTGTCGGTCTTCAGGCCTGCGGCCTTGAGGACCTTGGTGACGGACTTGGCGTCGATTTCGGCGCCCGCCGAGTTGAGCAGCATGGCCGAATAGATGTATTCCATTTTTTTGCCTCCTATTCGAACATGGCTCCTAATCCTGATACGGCGTCCTCCTCGGACGCCTCGTCTTGCTCCGCTTCCGGCTCCTCCCCCGCCTCAGCTTTCTCCGCCCGCACAGCTGGGGCTGCGGCAGTTACGCCTTGCATCGCCTTCAGCTCTTCGTCGGCGCCGTCGCCAGCATGGCTGGCTACGCCCAGCATCTGCCGGTGCGCCTCGGCAAGCAGCGCGGCAATCGTCTCCTCCGATGGCCACGCCGCAGCCTTAGCAACCGCCAGCGCCTCCGCGCGCGCCTTCGCGACCAGTGGAACTGTGGTGGCGGAGCTGAGCCAGCGCGCGTGCATGGCGAGGTTGAACGCTCCCGCCACGGCCGACTGCAGTCGGCCGTGGAACTCATCGTAATCAATATCCAGTACTTCGGGCGGGTAGAAGTCCTGCCCGTCATACGCGCCGAGAAGTTCCATTCCCATCGTGACCGGGTATATTTCCAGCTTGGTCAGCGCCGCAGCCACTTGCGCCGAAATGGTGTCCCCTCCAGCGACGGCAACGTGCCGCTTGCGAATCTCAATCTGCCCCTTCACGATGACGGCCGGGAAGCCCGCCTGCTGGAACTCGCCCACGATGGGGCCAGCGGGGAACGGTGTCACCCCTTTCTCGACTACAACATCAGCGCCTGCAACCTCACCACCCCTGGCAGGCGCCAGCGTTTCTGCCGCCTTGAGCAGGCGGGAAATCGTGAACGGGCTCCCGTCACCGGTCAGCAAAGCCAGCTGTTCCTTGCGGAACGCGTCAGCCAGCTTCTCGAGCCCGGGCCGCCTGGCGGCCACAGCCTCGATAGCGCGGCGCAGCAGCCGGTTGCGGCTCATGCGTACACGCACGCCGTGCTCACGCAGCGACTTGCGCATCTCCATCATCTGCCGGGCGGGAATGCCGCTTACGTCGACCAGCGCCACGACTGGCGCTGCGAGGTATTCCTCGAGCTGCGCAATCTCGTCGTGTTTCCACTGCGTGGCAACCGCCTGCATTAGACCCTCACCGCCTTGCCCATGGTGGTCTTGACCCAGACCGAGGCGATGTTCTGGTCACCGCGGTCGAGGTGCGATTCAACCCGCTTCAGCACCGTCTCGAGGTTCTCCGCCAGCTGCTCCTGCTCCATTGCCACCGTGCCTATCGGCACGTGGAAAGTGGGGCGGTCGCGCGATCGCAGTACCACCAGGTTGCGTAGCCCGTCGATAATGCGCGCGATGTCGGCGGTCGGTGGCACCGGCCGCGGCATCTTGCCGCGCGGTCCCAGTACGACACCGAGCAACTTGCCGATGTCAGCCATCATGCTCACTTCGGCGACAAAGTAGTCGATGCCGTCGACGACCTTGCGCGCGCGGCGCTTGTCGTTGGCGAGGTCACCCAGCTCCTCGGGGGTAATCAGCAGGTCGGCATGTGCCTTGGCTTTCTCGGCCAGCTCCGTGCGCGCGAAAACGCCGACGCGCGCCGGCCGGCCACGGCCGTGCGGCAGCGCCAGTTCGTCGTCGATGCGCTTCTGCGGGTTCTGCAGGTCGACGTCGCGCAGGTTGATTGCGACGTCCACCGTCTCGGTGAACTTGCGCTCCTTGCGCGCTTCCAGGGCGTTTGCAATAGCCTGCTTCACGTCGCCTGCGATGGTTTCACCCCCGTAGTATGCGGGGCAGCGCCCCTCCTACGGACTTCGCGCCGGACGCCGACTCTTATTTAAGACTGGGGTCGGCCGGCGACGACAAAACCCCCTCGCTGCTGCGCCGGCCGTGATTGAGGCGCGCAGGCTCGTGAAACAGTTTGGCGCGGTGACTGCGTTGGCCGGCCTGAGCGTGGAAGTTCCTGAGGGGCGCGTGGGGCTGCTGGGGCCGAATGGTGCTGGCAAGTCTACCTTCATCAAGCTGGCGCTCGGAATCTTCTCGCCAACCTCGGGTTCGGTCGAGGTGCTCGGTGAGTCTGTTACAACGGCTGGGCCTACCCTGCGGCAGCGCATCGGCTACATGCCGGAGCACGACTGCCTGCCTGACCGCCTTACTGGAGTGGAGTTCGTGGTCGAGATGGCCCAGGTTTCGGGAATGGCACGGCAGGCGGCCATCCAGCGCACGCACGAGGTGCTGAACCACCTGCGCATGGGCGAGGAGAAATACCGCCCCATCTCCGAGTACAGCGGCGGGATGCGGCAGAAGGTAAAGCTGGCGCAGGGGCTGGTGCACGGCCCCGAGCTGGTAATCCTTGACGAGCCCACCTCGGGGCTGGACCCGCAGGCACGGCGTGATATGCTGCGCACCATCCGCACGCTCACCGAACTGGGCCATTCCAACGTGCTGCTCTCGACCCACATCCTGCACGACGTCGAGAAGGTGTGCGACCACGTCATTATCGTTTCGCAGGGTAGGCTGCAGATGGTCGAGCAGGTCGAGTCCCTGCTCGCTAGCCTGGAAAACTGGGTCGAGGTGCGCGTCGGCGAACCGCGTGACGCATTCTGCAAGGCGCTGGAGCAGCGCAAGCTGGAGTGGGAAGAGCACGGCCCGGCACTGCGTGTCAGCTTCCGTGGCGACGAGACCTTCGGCGCCATCATCGCCGCCGCCGAGGAGAGCGGGGCGCCGCTGCTGCGGATGGAGCGCGCGACCCGCGCGCTGGAAGACCTGTACCTGGAGGTGGTAAAGTGAGCGAGGCGCGTGTGATGGACCGCTACCGCCGCTACACCGCCGCACTGGGCGACCGCCGCACTATCGTCTGGGGCATGGGCTGGCGCGAGTTCATGCGCTTGCTGCGCAGTAAATGGGTGCTGCTGGTCATCGGGCTGGCGTGGCTGCAGACATTACTGCTGGCACTGACGGTCCTGCCGTTCCAGACAGAACCGCAGCTTATCCATCTCTTGCTCTACGGCGACTTAGAGACCGGCGGCATCCGGCTGCAGTTGGTGCTGCTGGCGGCCATCACCGGTGGCCAGCTGATTTCTCGCGACCTCTCCGACCAGTCAATCCACCTCTACCTCGCGCGCCCGCTCACCCGCGTTGACTACCTCCTGGCACGGTTGCTGACGCTGCTGCTGCTGTTCCTGCTGGCGGCGCTGCTTCCCAACCTCTACCTAGCGCTGGTGCAGTGGACCGACGCCGGCTACGCACTGGCGTGGCTCGGCGACCATCGCTGGATGCTGCTGGCGACCGTTGGCTACGGCTTACTGGTGGCGGTCACCTTCTCGCTCCTTGCTCTGGCCTGCTCAGCGCTGACCGGGCGCAGCGGCTTTGCCGCGGCCGGCTTCTTCCTCACAGTTTACTTCCCGTCGTTCATGGTCGAGACCGGCTACGCGCTGGTGCAGGATGAACGCATCCTGCTCTTTTCGGTACTGCACCTGCTTGACATGGTGGGGCACGAGATGTTCGATGCGCCGCAATGGGCTACTGTATATGGCTACTCTTTCGAGGTTGAACTGGGCTGGCGTACACCGTTTCTGCTGTTGGCGGCAGTCTGGGCCGCAACCGCCTCCGCAGTCACATTGCGACTGCAGCGGCTGGAGGTGACACGCTGAGCATCATCCTCGAGGGCGCGACGCGTAACTACGGGCTGGTCCAGGGCGTATCCGACGTCTCGCTCGAGCTGGAGCCTGGCATCACTGGCATCCTTGGGCCGAATGGCGCCGGTAAGAGCACGCTGATGAAGCTGGTGCTGGGGCTGGCGCGACCGTCACTGGGACGTGTCAGCGTCGACGGGCGCAACCCCGCCAGCGACTGGAAGCTGCGCAGCCGCTTCGGCTTCGTCCCGGAGTACGACTGCTTCTACGACCACATGACCGGGCGTGATTATGTCGCGTTCTTCCTGCAACTCCAAGGTGTTACGTTGGCCGAGGCGGGCGAACGTGCCGCGGCGCTGCTCGATGACGTTGGCCTCGTTGAAGCGATGGAGCGACGGATTCGCACTTACTCGCATGGGATGCGTCAGAAGACCAAGTTCGCCCGCGCGGTGGCGCACGACCCTGACATTCTGGTCCTGGACGAGCCGTTCCAGGGCACCGACCCGACGACGCGCCGCTTGTTGATGGAACGCATCCGTAAATGGGCTAGCGAGGGGCGCACTATCCTGCTTTCGAGCCACATCCTGCACGACGTCGAGGCGCTGACTGACAGTATCGTATTCCTCTCGGGCGGGCAAGTGCTCGCTGTTGGGGACCGGCACGCCATCCAGAAGCTGATGCCGCACGTGCGGCAGAAAGTGCGGCTTACTCCCATCGATGCGGGACAGCGGCCGCAGCTGGCGCGGCTGTTGCTCGAACAGCCGTCGGTCGAGGGAGTTTCGTTACAGCGTGACTGGGTCGAGATCGATACGAGCGACGCCGAGGCGTTTCACCACGCACTGCCGTCGCTGCTGCGCAAGGCAAAGATTGCGATTCAGGCCATCGACTCGCCCGGCGAGGACCTCGAGGCACTTTACGAGAAACTGGTAGGGGGGGAACAATGGGAAGCGTAGGCGAGGAACTGGCACGGCTACTGCAAGTTGGCCGCCCGGTCTTCCTGGACGGAATACGGCAGTTCCTGCTGGCGCGCAGCACGCTGATTATCGCGGCGCTGCTGCTGACTCCCTGCTTGCTCTCAGGCTGGTACTGGTATGATACTCGAGGCGATGTGGAAACACAGGTCATCGACGGGGAGGAGGTGCGCACCTACGACGGTGAGGAGCTGCATACTTTTATGGCTAAAGTTTTCTACGGCCTCGCGTTTCACATCTACCTGCCGCTGGTGGTGGCGCTGGTGGCGCTGCTGGGGGCAGCAGAGCTGCTTGACAGCGAGTTCCGGCAGAAAACGATGCAGCTGCTGCGCACCTCGCCGGTGCGGATGTACGAAATCCTGCTGCCCAAGCTGCTCGCAGGGACCCTCGGCACCTTCGTCGCGGTGGGGCTGCCACTTACTGGCATCTACCTTGCGCTGCTGGTGAACGCCGGCAGTTTCGGCCTGCGCGAGCACCTGCCGCTGCTGGGCGCTGCCTTGGGGACGCTGCTTCTGGCGTCGCTCGCCTATAGCGGGATTTTCCTGCTAATCAACGCTTTGGTACGGCGTCCGCTCCCTGTGTCGCTGGTCTACTGGCTGGTGTGGGAAGTTATGCTGGCGAACGGCGGCTCGCAGCGCTTTACCGTCATGCACTACCTGCGCTCTTTTGCACTGCCGCGACTGGATTACCTGGGAATCGTTGCAGAGGACCTTAATCTTACCATCGAGAGCACGAGTGGGGAACTTGTTTCCATTGCTACCGACCCGCTACAGGCGGTTGCCGTGCTACTGGCGCTAACGGCGGTCGGCATCCTGCTCACGGCGCGATTGCTCGAGCGCAAGCAATTCTGAAATTCCGGAGCATGGCTTTGCGTACGGCCTCTCGTAGCCCACTGGTGGGGCGCGGCCCTAGGGCTGTCGCGTCAGGCGATGGTGATGGAGACCTTCTTGATGCAGATACTGGCGCCTTCCTGGACAAAGGTGACGTAGCTCTCGCCCGCTTGAAGCCCCAGCTCCTCCTCCACCCAGCGGGGGAGGTAGATGCGCCGGTTCATGTCGAATTTCTTGACGTCGGTGACGTTCTGGACCATAACCCCCTTTTGCCGGCTGCGCTAAAAGGGTTTTGGGGTTTTAGGGGTGGATTTCAGGGCTTACGCCAGTATTGCAGCACTTCGCGGCCGCGGCGCGGCTCTATAGAGTCGGCCGGCGTCTCCTCCCGGTCCAGGTGCCAGTGCAGGCTGAAGAGCTGGTGCAGCTCGCTGATGGTGACTCCCCACGGCGGGCCGCCCTCTGCGAGCGGCTTGTCGAGCGGGAAGAACACGCCGACGAGCATCCCGCCCGGCTTCAGCAACTGCCACGTGATGCGGTCGTATTCGAAGCGACGCGACGGTGAGACGGCGCAGAAGCAGGTGTATTCCAGCAGGTAGTCGAACTGCCCGTGCAATTCCTCGGGAAGGTCAAAGATATTCTCCTTGAGGACTGTCACCTCAACTCCCGCTTCGAGTGCGTTGCGGCGCGCCGCGAGCACTGCCGTCTCGGCGAAGTCGATGGCGGTGACGGTGAAACCGGCCTGCGCGAAGGTGACCGCGTCCCAGCCACGGCCACAGCCGATGAGGCAGATGCGCCCCGGCTCCAGTTCAGCCGCGACACGCTCGAAGATCGGTGCCGGTCCGCCCAGGTCCCACTGATCCTCACCGGTCTGGTAGCACGCCTCCCAGAAATCAGGCGTGTTGACGGGGTCGTCCACGGCGGGGCAGAGCCCCGTTTCAAAAAGGTTCCCGCAACGCTATAGTGCCCCTCCGGGTGGCGGCGGCATGACCGCCCTCACGATGCGCACCAGCGCCGGCGACATCTCGCTGAAGCTTTACGTGAACCGCGCCCCGCAGACCACGGCCAACTTCCTGAAGCTGGTCGACAAGGGGTTCTACAACGGACTCCATTTCCACCGCGTCATCCGCGACTTCATGCTGCAGGCGGGCTGCCCCCACTCGAAAGACCCGCGCAGCTCGCGCGCCGGGACCGGTGGCCCCGGCTGGCAAATCAAGGACGAAATCCACACACAGCTAAAGCACAACCGACCGGGATTGCTGAGCATGGCCAACGCTGGGCCGAATACCGGCGGCAGCCAGTTCTTCCTGACGACCGTCGCGAC
The DNA here is from genome assembly GCA_022449705.1 of Candidatus Poseidoniia archaeon. Lineage (GTDB taxonomy): Archaea > Thermoplasmatota > Poseidoniia > MGIII > CG-Epi1 > UBA8886. Next base: position 14,623 of record JAKURS010000021.1, read on the forward strand.
CCCCTGGCTTGACGGCAAGCACGCCATCTTCGGCGAAGTCACGGGCGGGATGGGTATCGTGCGCAAAATCGAGGCGTGCA
>JAKURS010000022.1 GCA_022449705.1 Candidatus Poseidoniia archaeon
ACGCTCTCGGCGTCAACCACGCCGGGCGATAGGAACGGCACTGTGACCGTGACCGTCACCTGCGAGCTGCCTTCCCGCGGCACGATGACTGTGGCGGGATAGCTGAAAGTCCAGCCCTGCGCACTGGTGTGGCTCAGGCTGAAAGTATCTTCGTGATTGCCGGTGTTGGTGATGGTAAAAGTGTAGTCCACCTCGCCATTGGGCGGGCCCGCCTTCGCATCGGAGTCGGCCGCCAGGCTAAAGCCAGCGATGATATCGACGAAGAAGCTCGCGGTCCCGGCGTCGCCGGTCGCCTCTGCGCCGGTGCTGTCCTGCGCGCCGAAGGTCGCCGTGCGGTCGCCGCCGTAGCCAATCAGGTCGGCCAGGTCAAGCGAGGCCGAGTAGGTACCGTCGCCGTTGCTGGCGAGCGCGAGCGTGCCGTAGTACGCGATATCGGCCCAGACTGTCAGTACGTCCCCGTCGTCCTCGTTGGCGTCGCTGACGTTGGCGGTGAAAGTGTAGGTGTCGTTGACGCGTACCGCGGTCCCGTTGGCGGTGAAGGCCGGCGCGTCGTTGACCGTGACACTGCCACCGCTCAGGTTGACCGCGTCGTTCAGGCCGTTATCTGCGCTAAAATAGAAGTCGTGGGACCCCCATGCGACGGTGCCGGTCCAGTAGAATTCCTCGCCGTCGGAGGTGTTGCCGTCGCCGTTCGCGGACATGGCGTGTGACACGGCGCCCACATTCACGGAGACCGAACCGTCGCGATTGTCGAAGTCGGTGAAGACAACCGTAAAGTTGAAGCTGGTCGCCTCGCCACCGCTGGCCGGGCTGACCGCCGCGTCGCTCAGTCGCGGAATATCGTCGCGCACTGTCAGGTCACCCGAAAGCGAATTAGACATATTGAGCGTGTCGTGCGCACCGGCCGTGAGGGTATGGGTGCCGACCGGGAAAGTGTTCACGATGAAAAAGAGCTCGCCGTTGGCGTAGTCGCCGTCGCTCAGGGTGCCGGCGTCCCAGTCCGCCGGGTCGAGCGTGCGGTTGTCGCTGGCGCAGTTGTTTACGCAAATCCAGACGCTCGGCGCTTGGTCGTTGGCGTCAGTATAGACCACGGTCACGTTGACCAAGTCATCAGGATACATTGCCTCATTGGGGGCAATTCCGAACAGCGAGAGCGCTGGGTCGTCGTTGATGAACGGGCCAGTCTGTAGCTCCGTGTCGTTCGCCGCAGCGCCTTCGTCATCGTTGGCGCCGAAATAGAAGTCGTGGTTGCCGACACCCACTGCCGAGGCGGCGAGCGAACACGTGTACAAGCGGCCGGTCTCGATGTCGCCGTCGCCGTTGTCACAGTTGACATCAGTACGCTGCGAGCCGTCTACGTAGACCCGGGGGGCTCCGTCTTCCGGCTCATCACCATCCGGGTCGGTGTAGGTCACCGAGTACTCCAGCGTGTCGGACTCGCTGGCGGGGTCAGGCGTGACCTGCGGGCTGGAAAGTGACGGGGCGCGGTTGTGCTGCGAGAGCTGGAACGAGCGCGCCCAGGTCACGTGGGAATCGTCGTCGCCTATCTCGAACGCCGCCGCGGTAATCCAGAAGGTCATGTCACCGTAGTAGTCATCAGCGGTCCAGTTGAACTCCCAGCTTTCATTGGTGAAGGAAAGGGGGGCAGCGCTGGTGTACTCTCGCCCTGACGTAACGGAGGAGACGTTCACGCTGCTTGGACCGTCAAAGGTGCCGACCGATTGGTCGTCGGAATTGAGGGCGGTGACCTGGAAGCCGAAGCGGTCCTCACTGCCGCCGGTGGTCACAGTGACTGTCAGGTTGACCGTGTCGCCGGGTGAATAATCGGAGGTCGAGAACTGTAGCATTTCATCATCGTCGCCGATATCGCCTCCGCTGTCGTGGCAGACATTGACGCTAAAGCAGGTCTGCTCAGGGGCCTCATTCGGGACTGGCGCGCCGGTATGGGAGAGGACCAGTAATCCACCCTCGTTCCCGAAGGCCATGCCGGCCAGGAGCACGGCCGTGCAGACTGTCACCAGCATTGTAGCCAAGATTGCATGGGTTGTGCGCGTCGACATCATAATACCATCACTGTGCCCGCCGGAGGTGCCTCCTCCTATTAAGGAATTGCCACCCCGACCGAGGGGCTTGAGTGTGAATTGCTTTATTTAAATTTACTTGTTCGGAGGGAAGCGATAAATAATGTGCTGAATCCCGGCCAGCCAGCATGACAGCCCACCCCCTGTTCCGGCTGGTATTACCGGGACCTGTGCTCTGCCTGGCGGTGCCGACGAACGGCTCACTGGTAGCAGCAGGCGACCGCGAGGGGAACCTGACTGTGGCGGGTCCCGACGGCGCGCTCCGCTGGCAGAAACAACTGGGGGAGGGAATCCACGGTCTGGCGGTCTCGCGCGACGGGAGCCGGCTGGTGGTGGGGAGCAAGGACTGCAGCCTGCGAATGTTCCGCGGCGACGGTGAACTGGAGTGGGAGCAGGCGCTGGGCAAATCGGTCTGGTCGCTGGCGATGGACCCCTCCAGCAGTTACATCGCTGCAGGAACCGGCGACTCGGTGGCGCTCTTCACCGATGGCGGCATTATGGTATGGGAGTACGAGACGTCTCGCGCGATGGTTGGCGTGGGAGTCGCCCGCTCCGCGACACGGGTTGTCGCCTGCGGTGACGAGCAGCTCTTCTGCCTCGGCAAGGAGGGGAGGCTTCAGTGGCAGCAGAGGCGGGACGACTCGCTCTGGGACGCCGCCATCAGCGCTGACGGCGAGCGGGTGCTGCTGGGAGGCTGGGACCGCAGCGTCCACTGCCTCGATGGCACGGGCGGCGACCGCTGGAACTACCTGACCGGCGGCTACGTGCGCTCGGTGACAGTGCTCGAGGATGGCGGTGCACTGGCTGGCTCGCACGACGGGCAGCTCTACCGCCTCTCGGCCGGGGGCGAGCTGCAGGACAGCTGCCGGCCCGGAGGCGAAATCACCGCGGTCGCCGCTGCGGAGGGGCTGGCGCTGGTGGCGGTTGGCACCGGCAGCGAGGCGGTGGCGTACGCGCTTGACACCCCGGCGACGGCCACTCCGCCGCAGCCGACGGCAGAGCCCAACATGGAGCCGATGTTCGGTTTCGGGATGTTCGGCACGCCCGCCCCCGACACCAGCGGGCTGGAACCAGCCACGCCAGCGAGTGGCGTGGCAACCGCCACATCGGGGACTGGCGAAGGCGGTGAGTTCCGCGAGTTCGCGCATGATGTGGTACGGGGCGACGTGCGCAACTACCTGCGGCTGGGCAACGTCGCCTGGGAAGAGGGTAGGCTGGCGCGTGCGCTCGAGCACTACCAGCGTGCGACCGAGGTCGAGCCAGCAGAGCCGCGCGCCTGGCACAACCTGGCGGTCTGCCGTTACTACCTGACGCTGAAGTCCAACCCGGATGACGTCGAGGGGGCGGTGACGCAGGCATTCGAACCGCTGCGCGCCGCCAACCGCAGCGACACGCAGTACGAGCCTGCGCTCAGAACCCTCGAGTATTTCGCGCAGCTGCTCGAACTGGACTCAGACTAGGATTTCGATGACACGCGCCTCGTAGAAAGTGTAAGTAACGGTTAATGTCCAGTCATTTCCAGGGTCGTCATCGGTCAGATATCCTTCCATAATCCCCCCATCCGGGGGAGCGTCATTGCAGGTTACTCCCATCTCCCAGGGGCCCCAGCCCGTGGAGCGGGTATACCCCTGGCTCAGGAGCCAGGCCAGAGCTGCGGCCTCGCTTTCTGCCTCAACAGTTTCCGGCAGGGGGGGAACTGAATTAACATCGGAAAATTCCAGCAGGAGTTGACCTGTTTCACCAGTAAGGCTACCACTCTCGCCCTGAGGAGCAGTCACAGTAAGAGTGAAATTATCATCCTGGAAAGGGACAGGGATGCCAGTATCAGTTCCCACAATAGGAATCCTGTAATTGTAGGTTTCGTCTTGCCATACGAGAAGGAAACTGGCAGCAGTCAGATTATGGGTTGAGTTCTGGTCCCTCCAGGTAGTGGTCGCCTCCTCCAGGGTGGTGTCACTGTGGTAGTATGACCGCTGCAATTCGATGAAGGAAACTGCAAACTGCCGCAGCTGCACCTCGACCCAGGTCGTCGCCGTCGCGTTCAGTCCCTCGCTGTCAGTGACAGTCAGCGTGACGGAGTAATTGCCGGGCGCCGAGTAGTTGTGGAACGGCCGCGCCCCCTCACCAACCACGCCGTCGCCGAAATTCCACGTCCAGTCAAGGCCGCCCTCGGGGTCACTAGAGTTGGAGCCGTCGAAGCGCAGCTGCTCGCGCACGCGCGCCTCCTGTCCGGGGCCGGCATTCGCGGTTGGCGGCTCGTTGCGGTGCAGGATCTCGACCGTCACGCTGGCGGAGCCTGCCGCGCCGTCCGGGGCCACGACGGTCAGCTGCACGCTGTAGATGCCCTCATCGGTGTAGATGTGCGTTACCGCCTGCCCAACCACGCCGCTGCCATCGCCAAACTCCCAGTAGTAACGTGCGCCAGCCGGCTGCAGACCCGATGCAGAGAATTGCGCCGGGTCACCCTCGATAACACCCTCCGGCGCCGCGATGGAGACGCCCTCCAGCCTCCCCGGCCCGGCATCGAGGCAGCCAGCGACCAGCAGGAGGGCGGTGAGCAGCAGGAGAGGGCGCACACGGGCGCAGCCGCATGGTGTTAAAGGATTGTGCGGACCATACCTATTTAGCGCTCCAGTGGCGGTGACGCGACGATTTCAATGCAAGCAGGCCACATGGCGTATGACCGCGCAATCACCGTCTTCTCGCCCGATGGGCGACTCTTCCAGGTCGAGTACGCCCGCGAGGCTGTCAAGCGCGGAACCACCACCGTCGGTGTCAAGTTCAAGGACGGGGTGGTGCTGATTGTCGACAAGCGACTTAGCTCCAAACTCATCGAGCCCGAGTCAATCGAGAAGGTGTTCAAGATTGATGGCCACATCGGCTGCGCCACCTCGGGGCTGGTGGCGGACGCGCGAGCGCTGGTCGACCGCGCGCGCGTCGAGTGCCAGATTAACGCCTTCAACTATGCGGAGAAAATCCCGGTCGATGCACTGGTCAAGAAGCTCTGCGACTTCAAGCAGACCTACACCCAGTATGGCGGTGTGCGGCCGTTCGGGACTGCGCTGATTATCGCGGGTGTCGACGAGTCGGGGCCGCATCTGTACGAAACCGACCCGTCAGGCGCGATGATGGCGTACAAGGCGGGCGGCATCGGCGCCGGCCGCAACGAAGTAATGGAAGTTTTCGAGAAAGACTACAAGAGCGGACTGACGCAATCACAGGCAACCACGCTCGGCCTGAGGGCGCTGGCGGCCGCCAGCGAGCACAAGCTCAAGCCGGAGGTCATCGAGATTGCGGTGGTCTCCGCGAAGCAGGAATTCCACACCCTCACGCAGGATGCGGTGAAGAAGGCAGTCGCCAAGGTCAAGTGATGGTCTCGCTGGACGAGGCGGTAATCGCGCGCCTCGAGTCCGGCGGCCACAAGTTCGAAATCCTGATTGACCCCGAAGCGGCGCAGGAATTCCGCGAAAGTGGCGAAATCGACTGGGACGACGCGCTCGCGACCGAGGGTGTCTGGAGCGACTCGACCAAGGGCGACCGCGCCAGCGATGACGCGATGCAGGAAACGTTCGGGACGCTCGTGTTGGAGGCGGTTTGCACCGCCATCCTCGAGCGGGGCGATATCCAGCTGACCGCGGCGCAGCGCAAGGAGCTGGTCGAACGGCGGCACAAGCAGCTGGTGGCACACATCGCCGCGTCGGCGATGAACCCGCAGACCGGCACGCCACACCCTCCACAGCGCATCGAGAACGCGCTGGCGGAGGCGAAGTTCATGGTTGACCCGCTCGAGTCGCTCGAGCGGCAGGTCGAGCGCGCGGTGAAGGCATTGCGGCCGCTGCTACCGATTTCCTTCGAGAAGATGCGTGTCGCCGTCAGGATACCAGCGCAGCACGTCGGCCGCTGCTACGGCGAGATGAAGGCGCTGGCGACCATCACCAAGGAAGAGTACCAACCGGACGGCAGCTGGATTGCGGTGCTTGAGCTGGCGGCCGGCGCGCACGGCGACCTGCTCGACCGGCTCGGCTCGCTGACGCACGGCACCGCCGAAGTCAAGCAACTGTAGCGAACGGCGGGGGCCGTAACAGGCCAAGCTTCAAATACCGGACAAAGTCCGCGCCGACACACGCAAGGCAGAAAGAGGAGTGAATATTTATGAATCCATCTTCATCTAAACAAGCCAGCGGCAGGTCTGTCCTACTGCCGGGCGACAAGCTGGAAGCTGACCAGAAGGCTGGCTCCGGAACCTTCCGCCGCGACGGGGAGTCGCACGCCGCCGTGCTGGGTTTCCCGAGCGAGAGTTCCGGCTACGTCAACGTGCACCCGCTGGCGGGGCGCTACAGCCCGCGCGTCGGCGACAAGGTCATCGCAATCTGCGTCGAGACCGGCCCTTCGCTCTGGCGCATGGATATCGGTGCGTTCCAGAACTCGATGCTGCACCACAGCGAGACCGACTGGAAGGTGGACTTCGGCGACACCGCCAGCTTCATCGGCATCGGTGACGCGGCGCTGGCCGAGGTATACATGGTTGACGGCAGCGGCAGCCACCAGGTCACCCTGAAGAAAGACGACTGCCGCAAGCTCTACGCCGGCACCATCGCCCGCATTTCGCCGCCCCGCGTAAGCCGCGTGATTGGCAAGCAGGGGACGATGATTACACTAATTCGCGAAAAAACGGGATGCCGCATCCAGGTCGGCCAGAACGGCTTCGTCTGGATAGATGGTGAACCGGAGCAGATTGCCCGCGCACAGAAGGCAGTCGAGACTATTTCCCGCGAGGCGACCAGCCGCGGGCTGACGGAGAAAATCGAAAAACTACTGGAGTGAAAACATGGCAGGCGGAAACAGCGACATAAAATTTATCAAGAAAGGCAAGCGGCTCGACGGCCGTAAGCCAGATGAGCTGCGCAAAGTGCGCATCGAAGTGGGTGTTCTGAACCGCGCCGACGGTTCATGCTACCTGGAGTGGGGTAACAACAAGGTCTACGCCGGGGTCTTCGGCCCCATCGAGTGCCACCCGCGCCACAAGCAGCAGCAGGACCGCGCCATTGTGCAGGCGCGCTACACCATGGCGCCCTTCAGTGTCAACGACCGCAAGCGGCCCGGCTACGACCGCCGCTCGAGCGAAATTTCCTACATCATCTCGCAGGCGCTGGAGCGCGTCGTGATGGTCGAGCAGTTCCCGCGTGCCGCCATCCGGGTGGACATGCAGGTCGTCGAGGCGCACGCCGGCACCCGCTGCGCGGCGCTGACGGCAGCATCGGTCGCGCTGGCCGATGCGGGAATCCCGATGCGCGACATCATTCCATCCTGCGCGGCAGGCAAGGTTAGCGACACTGTTGTGCTCGACCTGAACAAGGAAGAGGATAACTACGGGCAGGCAGACCTGCCGCTCGCCATCGTGCCTTCGACGGGGGAAGTGGTGCTGCTCCAGCTGGACGGCCACCTGACGCCGGACGAATTCGAACAGGCGTTCGACATGGCCTACAAGGGTTGCATGGACATTTACGAAATCCAGCGGGCGGCGCTTGCCGACCGCTACGGAGGCAGCGCATGAGCGGCCAGACCGTGGCCAACCTGATGCGCGGGCACATCGAGGCGCTCGCCGCACGTGGCGAGCGCACCGATGGGCGCGGCGCCAACGAGTTCCGAGACGTCAGCATCGAGACCGGACTCATCGGCACCGCCGAGGGGTCGGCGCGCGTAACCCTGGGCGAGACCACGGTGATGTGCGGCGTCAAATTACTTGCCGGCACACCCTACCCCGATTCACCAGGGCGCGGCAGCATGACCACCACCGCCGAACTCGCGTGCCTGGCTTCGGAGCAGTTCGAGCCGGGGCCGCCGCGCGAGCCCGCTATCGAGCTGGCGCGCGTCGTCGACCGTGGCATCCGCGAGTCGCAGATGATTGACTTCGAGGGCCTGTGCATCGAGCACGGCGAAAAGGTGTGGGTCGTCTTCATCGACATGCACATCCTGGATTACGGCGGCAACCTGTTCGACTGCTGCACGCTCGCCGCCGCGTCAGCGCTCGCGCACGCGAAAATCCCAAACGTCCAGCACGGCATCGCCGACAAGGACGTCGACCTGCCCATCAGTTGCTGGCCCATCTCCTGCACCTTCGCCAAGCTCGGGGAGACAATCGTGCTCGACCCGAACCATGACGAAGAGATGGTGATGAGCGCACGGCTGACCGTGGCGCACGACGAGAATGGTAACCTGCGCGCGATGCAGAAGGGTTACAACGGCGCCTTCACCGTCGACGAAATCAAGACGGCTGTGAAGACGGCTCGCACCGCCGACAAGGTTCTGCGCAAGGCGCTGAAAGAGGCTACGAAATGAGCCGGGGAACCCGCAAGGTTGGCAGCACCGGCCGCTTCGGCCCGCGCTACGGCGTCTCCGTCAGGCGACGCATCGGCTCCGTAGAAGCAAAACAGCGCAAGTGGCACGACTGCCCCGAGTGCACCAAACAGCGTGTGCGGCGTATCTCGACTGGCATCTTTCGCTGCCGGAGCTGTGGACTCGAGTTCGCTAGCGGTGCTTACTACCCGACCCCAGCGGATAAATAATGGTCAACTACAAATGTTCGATCTGCGGAACTACGCTCGAGATGGACCTTGAGACGCTCGGCCTGACCTGTCGCAAGTGCGGCAACAAGATTTTCTACAAGAAGCGCCCTTCGACCAAGAAGACTGTCACGTCGGACTGATGCGCGCGTCGCTGGACCTGCGTACTGGTCCCGAAACAGCGGCGGTCGCAGCTGCGCTGCGTCCCGAGGTGGATGCAGGCGTCCCAAAAGTCACGTTGGAGATGAGCAGCGCGGGCGAGCGGCTGCGGCTCGAGCTGGAGGCGGAAGACCTCGTAAGTCTGCGCGCTGCGCTCAATTCCTTTTTAGGCTGGGCCGCTTGCGCGCAGCAGGTGGCCGAAAATGGCGACTGACCCTATTCCTGATGACGTGCAGCAGCAGCTGGCGCAATTCGAACAGCTGCGGCAGCAGGCACAGATGCTGGCGCAGCAGCAGTCGCAGGTCGAGCTGGCGATGCGCGAGGCAGACCGCACGCTTGAGGAGCTGGACGGTATCGCCAAGGATACACCGCTCTACCGCGCCAGCGGCGCCATCATGGTGCGTGTCGACGACCTGGCAAAACTGAAGAGCGACCTAAAGGATGAGCAGGAGACGCTCGAGCTGCGGACAAAAACGCTCAAGTCACAGATTGATAAGCTGGAAGCGCAATTGCAGGAGATGCAGACCCGGCTAACGCCGGTGATGCAGCGGCTGCAGGGGCCGGGTGGTCCCGGTGCCGGATCCTGACCCCGCCGCGCTGGAGGCGGCGCTCGCGCGCGAGCTGCTGCTGCTGGTCCACCACCACGCCGACGCCGACTCGGTCGGCAGCGCTATTGCGCTGGCCGCGGCGTTCCCGGGCGCACGCATTTCGGCGACCGACGGGTTAAGCGCCGCTGGCAGGGTGATGGCAGAGCGGCTGGAGGTCGAAATCGAGGAGCGGCCGCCCGAAAGCTGGGACGGCACGCTCATCGTGGTGGATACGTCCAACCCGGAACACTGCGCACCGCTGCCGGAGTGCGAGAGCGTCGTGGTGATTGACCATCACCAGACTCCCGGCAAATGGCCTGCGGGGACGTTGCTAGTGCACGAATCGACGGCGAAAAGCACCGCCGAAATCATGACGCGGCTGCTTGCCCAGCTCGGTGTGGTACTGACCCCGGAGATGGCGCTGCCGCTGCTCGCCGGTGTTTACGCCGATACCGGGCACTTCCGCCACGCAACGCGCGACAGCTTCGAGGTGGCGCATACGCTGGCTGCCGCCGGCGGCGACCCGCGTGAAGCGATGATACTGCTCGACCGCGTGCGGCCGCAAGCACAGCGCGCACTCTTCCTGAAGGCAGCGCAGCGGCTGAAGTTCTCGCAAGAGGGCAAGTGGCTGCTGGCGACGACCCGCACCGGCTCGTTCGAGTCGGGGACGGCGCGGCTGCTGGTGATACTGGGCGCCGACGTGGCACTCGCGGCTTCCGGCAACAAGAAGGGGCAGGTGCGGCTCTCTAGTCGCGCGTCCAGCGCCATCATCGAGGCGGGGCTGAACCTGGCTCAGCTGCTCGAAACGCTCGCTGATGAGCAGGGGGGCTCGGCGGGTGGCCATCCGGGCGCGGCCGGCTTCCAGGCGCAGGGCGACCCAGACGCGCTGCTGGCGATGGCGCGACAGGGGTGTGTCGCGAAGCTCAAGTCGCTGGACGAAGGCGCTTAACCGGTGGGTAGCTGGCACAGGGTGCTGCCGCGCGGACTCTTCCGCATCTACGGCCTGGTGCTGGGCAACCTGCTGCTGCTGATGGGGGGGCAGCTGGCGTACCTCTGGCTCGTCCCGCCACAGAAGGACGGCACGCCGCTGCTGCTGCCCGAAGTGCCGCTGCTGCCCTACTTCATGCTCATCCTGCTCTGCTCAGGCGCGCTCATTGTGGGGGCGTTGCTACAGCGCACGCCGCGACCGCTGCTCTTCCTGCCATCGCGACGCAGGGGCGGGCTACCACCATTTCGCGGGTACTTTACTCCGGGGCTAGGCGAGCGTTACTACCACCGCCCGCAGCCCGAAGGAGACTTGCCGCTGCCGGACCTGCCGCAGCTACCGCCGCCGGCGTGGTTGCGGCCATTACCGGTGCGCCAGCTCGAGCTGCCAGCGGCGAAATGGCTGCTGATCGGCTTCCTGATAGCCATCGCGCTGGGCGTCGCGGTGCTCGCCGAGCGTGGTGGCTGGCTGTGGCTCTTCCCACTCGCGTTCATCGCCGCCTTCTCGTTCCCGGCGCTGCTCTGGGTGAGCTATATCTACCGTCGCACGCTGGGTGAGCCCGAGCCACAGCGAATGGTGCTGATTGCACTCTCGTGGGGCATGTTCGCAACGCTGCCGGCAAGCCTGCTGAACGACGCCGGAGGCCGGCTGCTGGCCGCCGACCCGATGCTAATGCTCGAGGGCGGAGCGTTCGGCCGGCCGGAAATCCTGCTGGTGGCAGCGGTCGCACCACTGGTCGAGGAGGCGCTCAAGCCGCTGGGACTGCTGTTTGTCCTGGATCGCCTGAAGACGCCCTATGAGGGGGTGCTCTACGGCGTCGCGTGCGGGATGGGGTTCGCGATGATGGAAAACATGCTCTACGACCTGCTGGTGCTCATCTGGTATGGCGCCGACGCGTGGACCGTCAACGCCTTCGCACGAGGGGTCAGCTCGACCGTGCTGCACGCTGTCGGCCCGGCGCTGGTCGGCTTCGCGCTGGCGCTCTCGCGGAACGGCGGCTGGGAACCGCGGAAGCTGCTGCCGGCAGCCTACTTGGGTGGCGTGGTCCTCCACGGAGCCTGGAACGGCGCCGCGACGCTGCCGTTCATCTTCCCGGATGACGCGCAGTGGGCAAACGGTTCCTGGGCGGCGCTGGGGCTGCTGCTGATTGCCTGCCTGGCGCTGGTGCGTGAACTGCTGCGGCGCGGGCTGGCATACGATGCACCGCTTAGTGACGGCACGGAGGTGAAGGATGAACTGCGGGAAGATGGCGATGACGAGGCGAATTCCGGGGACGGTGAAGATGATGAAGCGTCGGACGTCGCCGATGCTGACCCGCCGGACGAGGCGTGGGCACCGCCTGAACCCTGATATAGTGCCTGCAAATGCAGCCGCACCCGCCTTAGCTCAGACTGGCTAGAGCGGCCGGCTGTAGGGGTTAATCCTGAAGTCCCGTGAGAACGGGAGGCCGCGGATACCGGCAGGTCCCCGGTTCAAATCCGGGAGGCGGGACCATGTTTACTTTTATAGTGGTCATCGAGAACTATTCAGCCGTCACACCGCCATCGACCGTAACGATGGAGCCAGTGGTCCAGCCTGCTTCCGGGCCGCACAGGTGCAGCGCCATCGCGGCGATTTCTTCCGGCTGGCCCATGCGCCCCATCGGCTGCACCTTCTCCATCTTTTCCCGGTCTTCCGTGCCGGCGTCGATGCGCTCGGTCGCCATCGGTGTCTCGACCACCGCCGGGCAAATACAATTGACCCGTACATCCGGCGTCAGTTCGAGTGCCATAGCGCGCGTCAGGTTCACCACTCCTCCCTTAGCGGCGCAGTAGGCCACCGCGTCAGGGATGCCGCGCAGCCCGAGCGTCGAGGCGATGTTCAGGATGTTGCCGCCTGCAGGGATGAGCGGCAGCAGTGCACGGCTCACTAGCCAAGTGCCCTTCAGGCTAGTATCAACGACCGCGTCCCAGTCCGCTTCGCTGGTCGTCGCGACGGTCCCGTTGAGGAAGATACCGGCGTTATTGACGACTATATCGACCCGCTCGAACTCCTCCTTGAGCCATGTTGCCAGTGCCTCCACGCTGCCGCTGGCAGAGACGTCAGCGACCAGCCACTTCGCTCCAGTCGCTTTCGCAGTTTCGCGCAGGGGCCCGTCGCGCCGGCCGCAGATGGCGACGCGCGCGCCTTCGGTGGAAAAGCGCTCAGCGATAGCGCGGCCAATGCCAGTGCCGCCGCCCGTCACCAGCGTGACCCTGCCGTCGAGCGTTCCGCCCATGTTGCGCCATCGCGCCCTGCCATAAAGGCGGTGCGGCGAACTCACCGCGCCGCCGCACGGGACAAGGTTAATCTCCGGCACAGGCTGGCGGAGCGTGCGATTCATCCTGCTGGTGATGCTGCTGGGGCTGGCGCTGCTGGCGCTCGCGCCGCATGCCGAGGCGCTCGAGCGGCTCCACAGCTACTACGAGCTGCGCGACGATACCGAGGCGCTCGCGTCGCAGTATCCCGAGCTGGCGGTCTACAGCGAGCACGGCAGCGGCACCGGGCCGCTCGGGCTCGACATTTTCTCGGTCGACGTCGCACTGAATATTACCACGCTATCCGAGGCAGAGCTGGCGGCGCTACCGACCATGTACGTCGACGGCGCGCACCACGGCAACGAGGGAATGGCGTCCGAAGCCGCCTTCTTGTTCCTGCAGGATGTGCTGGAGTGGTCGGCGGCCGATCCCGGCTACCTGGCGGGCAAACGGCTTGTGGTAACGCCTATCATGAACACCGACGGCCACCTGCAGGACTGCCGCAACAACTGGAACGGTGTCGACCTGAACCGCAACTACCCCTGGATGTGGGGGCTCTACGGCACCAGCGACACCCGCGGCTCCTGCCCCGCTTCCGGCACCTACCGTGGTCCCAGCGCCGGGAGTGAGGCGGAGACGCAGGCAAACATGGTGCTGATGCGCGACCTGAACCTCTACGCTTATATTTCAGGCCACACCGGTTCGAACGACATCGTGCTGCCATGGAAAACACCCTACGAGAGCCCGGACCACGAACACGCGCGGGCAATCTCCGACTGGGCACTCTACCAGCGCTTCCTGAACGAATCGACCAACGTCTCCGGGCTCTCCTACCGCGATCCGTCGGGCGCCGGTGAGTCGATTGCGTGGGGCTACGGCGCGCGCGGCGCCATCAGCGTGATTGTCGAGGTGACGACCATGCAATGGTCCCCTGTAGAAGACTCGACCTTGCGGCAGGAGCTGGCGAACGAGCTGCTGATGTACGACATGGCGTGGGAAAACCTGCTGAAGCTGGGTGGCCACCCGGTGGTCATCGCCACCGCCCCCGGTGAACTCACGGTGCGCAACGACGGCTGGGGCGCCGCCTACAACCTCTCGGCCGGTGGCATAATCCTCGCGCGGCTCGAGCCGGGCGAGACCGCCACGGTGGACTGGCACGATTCGCAGCTGCGCTACGAGCGTATCCTTCGCAACCAGGAGCGCGACATGGACGCCGATGGGGTGGTGACGCTCGAAGTCGGCACACCGCTGCCGCGACTCCCGAATCAGCCGTTGCCGGCGGTCTCGCCGTTAGCGGTGTTCGTGGTGCTGGGGCTGGCGGCGCGGAGCCAGATTATCCGGGCTTGACAAGCAGGTATCTGTGATAATGCAAACTGCCTGACTGGAATCCTTCATACACTGGAGTTCCCCGGACACCTGCGAACGTCTCAAAACTTTTTCTAATTGATTTCGGAACATTCTCCCTGATTTGCTCGATTTTCGCTTCATTTATCTCATCCAGTGCAGCTAGAACCTCTCTGGTAATTTC
>JAKURS010000023.1 GCA_022449705.1 Candidatus Poseidoniia archaeon
ACCGGGGCAGCGACGCCCAAATCATGCTGTTCGTTACCTTCGTGTGGATTGTCTGTACCATAGCCTTCAGGTTCATCGATATGAAGATGCCGGACGCCGAGATTGCCTGGACCGCAGGCATCCTGTTCTTCCTGCTGATGACCGGCGGAATCTGGATGGCCGATTCGCACGGCAAGCAGGATTAGGCCGCCCGGCAGGTTGCCTGAATTGGCGGCTGTAGAAGACTGATGCTCGGTGGAGAACTCACCCGGTGCACATCAGTCAGATTATCGGATGAAGATAATCGGCCCGCCCGCTGAAACCGGATACTTGCCGCAAACCGTCGCAATGGGGGAGGCCCTTCCTCAATGGCATATCCCGAAATGCTCTTTTTCCTTCCAAACATACTTTACGACTCTGAACACGTGGTTAATGTGGAACGGCGACCGTATGCCGTTGAATGGTATCATGATACCATTTTACTGAACAGGATGGCAATTGCGATAAGGATTACACCTCCAAGAAGTTTATGCATTGTGCGAGGTTCGTACTTGTTCGCACCGAGGAAGGAGCCTGCGGCGCCACCGATAATGACTGCCAGTACCAAGGGGAGAATTGTGATAGGGTCCGGGAAATTTCCTGCCCGGGCAGCGAGTCCGGCGCAGGAATTCAGCCAGATGAATATTGCCCCCATAGCGGCGGCTTCCTTCTCGGTTCCAAGCCCCAAGATAATAATCAGGGGTACCAGGTATATCCCGCCGCCGATGCCCACTGTACCGGCGATGAAGCCGAGGATGCCACCAGTCAGAAGCGATACCGCCAATTTTCCCGAAGACGTGAGATTTAATCGTAATGCCGGTCTGTCCCACACGTAAATGCGGAGCGCGACAAGAACCAGCGTTGCCATAAGCAGGAGAAAAAAGATGCCTTCTGGCAAATGCAGTGAGCCCCCAATATATGCCATCGGTATGGAAGTAACCAGAAAGGGAAACAGCAACCTGATTCGACCATGACCGCTACGCACAAAATTGATTGAAGCAATACTCGTTACAATAATATTCAGGGTCAGTGAAATAGTTGGAATTAACAGGTAATGCACTCCGATGATTGCCATCAATGCCGTGTAGGATGAACCACCGCCGAGTCCCACAGATGAATAGAGGAAAGCAACGATGCAGAAGGCTAAAGCCAGAAAATACGGGTCCGGGATTAATTCACCCATTTATTGTTTTCACTTTCCAGAACAGGGGCCGGGTAAAAGATAACGGGCATTAACTCCTCCAGTGCGACCTGGAGAACTGAGTCAGCGGAAGCTGGAAGGTCCGCGAATTCACCTGCCACGGGACCGGACGCAACCATTGCCTGTCCGGGGTTGAACACCTGAAGCCTAATACCACCCGCCTGAAGTCGGCGCCGATGCGTCCTGAACGCGCGCTGCTCAGCGGGATGGTAGACTATGCCGGGCTCTTCCCGCCCGCGCAGTTGCCGCTGGAAAAAGCAGTGCGTGAATACGCCGTACACCTCGGCGGAGCCGAGGCGTGGATGCTGGGGCGCTTCATCATCCCGGCGCAGCGACTGGAAGAGCTGGAACCGTATCTCGTTATCTTTTCGGAAACGTTCCGTGTCATTGCACTGGGCAAAGGCGGTCGCTCTGAAGACGAGTATTTAAAAAATCTTAACCGTGACCTAAACGCTATCGAAACCTTCCGCACCGCTCACGGCGCAGCCGTCAGTGTCGAGAGCTTCGAGGCGCGGCTGCCGCCGCTGCCGGTCGCCGACGCGTTCGTCGCCAGCGTAGCCGGCCGGTTACGCGAAGCGGGACTGACGCAGTCACACGAGTTCGCGGTCGATGACCATCTCGAGCCGACCATGGCAGCGCTCGCCGCGGCTGGCGCGGGAGCGAAGCTGCGCTGCGGCGGCGTGACCGCCGACACATTTCCGGCGCCCGAGCAGGTAGCGCGCTTCATCGTCGCCGCGCGTGACGCTGGCGTGCCAGCCAAGTTCACCGCCGGGCTGCACCATCCGGTGCGGCACTTCAGCGATGATGTCCAGACCGAGATGCATGGCTTCCTGAATCTATACGTCGGCGGGATGCTGGCGCACACAGCTGGCTTCGGGTGGCAGGAGCTGGCTGGCATCATCGCCGACCAATCGCCCGACGCATTCGCGCTGACCGGCGTCGGCGTCGAGTGGCGCGGCCGGCTGGTGCGTAGCGAGGATGCGGCGCGACTGCGTGAAAACGCGCTGCTGGGACAGGGGAGTTGCTCTTTTGTCGAGCCGGTAGCTGACCTGCGCGACATGGGGTGGCTCTGATGGCTGGCGAAGCTAACAATCCGGCGCTGCGGTCATGGGTCGAAGTCGAGACGGGTTCGCATTTTCCAATCCAGAACTTGCCGTTTGGGATCTGCCGCCCCCGCACCAGGGGCGAGCTGCGCGTCTGCTCCGCCATTGGCGAATTCGTCATCGACCTGGCGGCGCTGGACGAGGCAGGAGCCCTCGACGGCACACCAGTCGCCGGCACCGAAGTATTCCACGAACCGACGCTCAACGCCTTCATGGCGCTTGGCCGCGAAGCGTGGTCGGCAACCCGGCAGGCGCTGAGCCGGATGCTGCGCGACGATAACAGCGAGCTGCGCGACAATGCCGAACTGCGCGGGCTGGCGCTGCTGCCTGCCCACGAAGTGGAGCTGCAGCTGCCGGCGGATGTCGGCGACTACACCGACTTCTACTCGTCTCGCGAGCACGCCACTAACGTCGGGACCATATTCCGCGGCGCCAATAACGCACTGATGCCAAACTGGTTGCACCTTCCCGTCGGCTACCACGGCCGTTCTTCCTCGATTATCGTCAGCGGCGCCCCGGTGCGGCGACCGCAAGGTCAGACACGTCCCGATGATGAGCAGCCGCCAGTGTTCGGCGCCAGTCGCATGGTCGACTTCGAGCTGGAGATGGGGTTCTTCGTCGGCCCCGGCAACGGACTCGGTGAGCCGGTCCCGGTCGGCGAAGCAGAGGAGCACATCTTCGGGATGGTGCTGGTCAACGACTGGTCGGCGCGCGACATCCAGAAGTGGGAATACCAACCGCTCGGCCCGTTCCTGGCGAAGAATTTTGCGACCACCATCTCACCCTGGGTCGTGACGCTCGACGCGCTGGAACCGTTCCGCTGCGCTGGCCCCGGACAAGAGCCACAGCCACTGCCTTATCTCCAGGGCAGCGACGGTGCGTTCGATATTGCCCTGGAGGTGTGGCTGGCGCCCGATGGCGGTAGCGCGACGCGCATCTGCGAGAGCAATTTCCGTTATCTTTACTGGTCGATGGCGCAGCAACTGGCACATCATACTGTCGGCGGCTGCAACCTGCGCACCGGCGACCTGCTCGCCTCCGGCACTATTTCAGGGCCAACTGACGACAGCCGCGGCTCGCTGCTCGAGCTTGCATGGCGCGGAGAAGAGCCACTGAGCCTCGAGTCGGGCGAGCAGCGCAGCTCGGTGCAGGACGGCGATACCGTCACGCTGACTGGCTGGTGCCAGGGCGATGGCTACCGCGTCGGCTTCGGCGAGTGCAGCGGGAAGCTGCTGCCGACGCACTAACCCTTCGCGCGCGGGGCGCGTTCGAGCCAGCGCTTATATAAACCAGCGAGTGGCGCACCCTCCGGCCGCCGTTCGGGCAGCCGGCGCAGGACTCAACATGGCTCGACGCACGCGCAGGCGCCGTGAGAGCGTACGCAGTCATCTGCCACTCCGTCCCAGTGCAGCTGCCGCCGTTACGCCGGCCGCCGTGCCAGCCCGGGCGCCCCGGACGCGTGAACCGGCCGAACCGCTCCACTGGCCCAGCGTGCTGGCGCTGCTCGGTATCTTCCTGCTCGCACTCACGCTGCGGACCGCCTGGACGCTTGAGCCGGCGACCGCCGACGGCTTCCAGCTGACCGGCGGCAGTGACCCGTACTACCACAAGTGGGTCGTCGACCATGTCATCGCGACTGGCGAGCACCTGATTCGCGACGAGATGCTCAACTACCCCTACGGGGCGAACAACAACCGGCCGCCGCTCTTCGACTGGTCCATCGCCATTGCCGGACTGGCGCTAGCGCCCTTCTTCGGCGACGTCGAAGAGTCAACCTGGTGGGCGATGGAAGTGATGCCCGCGGTCTACGGCGCGCTCATCGTCTTTCCCGTTTACGCCATCGGCCGCGCGCAGTTCGGCCGGCAGGCGGGGCTGCTGGCAGCGCTCTTCATTGCGGTCAACTCGGGGCACATCTCGCACTCGACTCTCTCGCTGGCCGACCACGACGCCTACATCGCGTTCTTCGGGACCAGCGCCTTCTTTTTCTTCATGCGGGCGCTCACCGAAGGGAGCGACGCCCGCTGGATCGCCGACTGGCGCTCTGTCGAAAGCATCCGTAGCGGCTTCACCGACTTCCTGCGTTCCGAGCGACTGGCACTCGGCTACGCTGGGCTGGCAGGCATGACGCTGGCACTGGTGGCACTGAGCTGGAAGGGATTCCCCTACCTGATGGTCATCATCGCCACCTACCTGGTGCTGCAGATGGTCGTCAACCAGTTCCGGCGGGTTGACAGCCTGACCACTGCGATGCTCGGCATCGTCGCGCTCTCGCTGCCACTCCTGCTCTCGTTCCCCTACTACCACCACTTGGGGTTCATTGACACTTGGTGGGACGCGCCCGCCTACATCCTGCTCGCCTTTATCGGCGCCTCGGCGCTGCTGGTACCGACGCGCGACCTGCCGTGGCTGCTGGTGCTGGGCGGCACCGCCGCCGTCGCCACCGTCGGCTACCTGCTGCTCACCCACGTCTTCACCGCACTGGGATTCCTGCTCTTCAGCGGGCAGGGCTACTTCGTCCGTACCAAACTGTTCGACACGATTGCCGAGGCGCAGCCGCCCACCTTCGCCAACTTCGTCTTCTCCTTCGGGCCAGTCTCGGTCTGGTTCGGCTTCTTCGGGATGGTCTGGATGGCGTGGCAGCTTTCCGGTGGTCGCACCTGGAAGAAGGACTACCTCTTCATCCTGGCCTGGGCGGTGGTCGCGCTCTACATGGCGCAGTCGGCCATCCGCTTCATCTTCAACGCTACGCCAGTAATGGCACTGCTCTCGGGCTGGGTCACTTGGCAGCTCATCGAGCGTGCCGACTTCGGTGCGGTGCTGCAGACGTGGCGCCACTACTGGGGCCGCCACGGACCTACCATCTTCTTCCTGACGCTCGGCTCGCTGCTAGTGGGAATCCTGACTATCTTCATGGTTGGACTGCTGGAAGGCTTCCTGATTGGCATTCTGCTGCTGGCGCTGGTGCTGCTCATCGGCATCATGGCGGCAGGCGAAGACCAGTACCGTCTACGTGACCGCCTGAGCGGGCTGCGGCGCGCGTTCGAGGTCAAGCGGCCGGCGATCGCGTTCGTGGTCGTGGGACTGCTGCTGCTGCCCAACGGCTTCCAGGGCTACGACGCCGGTATCCCCTACGAATCCAAGAAGGTGCATGACACCGCAGTCTACGACTTCCTGCGCTACTCGCTGCTGCGGCCGGATGAGTATCAGTACGCCGAGCGCACCAACGGCACGCTCTATCCTGACGGCGTGACCGGGATGTACAATCGCACCGCCAGCAACGAGTTGTGGTACCTAGGGCTCACCGGCCCGTCGTTCCCGGCCGACTACTGGATGGAGGGGCTGGAGTGGCTGGCAGAGCAGGACACCCACCTGCCGCCTCAGCAGCGGCCCGGCTTCATCTCCTGGTGGGACTACGGCTTCTGGGCCATCGACATCGGGGAGCACCCCACCGTGGCGGACAATTTCCAGTACGGCTACCAGATGGCGGGCAACTTCATCACCGCCCAGTCGGAACAGGAAGCCATGGCGCTGCTGCTCTACCGCCTCGTCGAGCCAGAGGTGGACCGCAAAGGTGACCAGCGCTTCTCGCCCCCGGTACGCGAGGTGCTGCTGCAGCACTACAGCGAAGAGCAGGTAGCGAAACTGGAGCATATCATCACCCACCCGGGCGACTACATCCCTGACGACGACCCGGAGCTGAACCGGCGCAACGCCGCCATCCGCGCCGGGCGCCCCATCCTGATGTCGCAGCCGACAGATGTGCTGGCTGACGCCATCTACGGCGTCGAACAGGTGACCGGACACTCTATTCGCTACTTCGCCGCCGACACGCGCCTCATGCCCTACTCGGCTGACAACACCGGCATCCTCTACGCGCCGGTGACGCTCGCCGATTACGAAATCGGAGATTTCATCGAGGTGCAAGCGGTACTCTCGAACGGCGAAACACTCTCCTTCACCGACGCTACCGAGATGCTGAAGCAGGATCCTACCCTGACCGTTACCGCGCAGGAGCTGGTCTACAAGGAGCGCTTCCTGAACTCGATGTTCTACCGCGCCTTCATCGGCTGGTCCGGCCCCGACCTGGGGCGACCGGTCGAAGATGGTATTCCCGGCATCTCCGGTGTGCTGGGCAGCGATCGCACCCTGCCCCCTATGCCGGCCTGGAACCTGACCCACTTCCGACTGGTAGAGTTCAACAGCGGGCTGCGCATCCTGAAATACTACGATGGCGCCGAAATCTCTGGTGTCGTGCGCACCCCCGACGGGGCGCCAGTGCCGTACGCCAACCTAACGCTACTCGACGAGTTCAACACCCCGCACGCGACCACCACCACCGACAAGTATGGTCACTACAGCCTGCTGGCGACTGCCGGCAACCACTCGCTGGCGGTCTCGCTCGGAGGCTGGGAGAGCGACCAGGAAAAACTATACCGTACCTCCAACAACCTGCTTACCACCCGCGAGTCGCTGCTGATCTCGGAGGCTCAGGCTACCCGCCAGACGGCGTGGCAGATTGAGCTGGACCTAGAGGTCGAGCCAGCGAGCGTTAGCGGCCGGCTCTTCTGGGACCAACCCGACGGCGAGCAACCAATCACCGGCGTCAGCGTCACTGCCCGGCAGGAATCCACGGAGCGCGAGTTCAGTGCGCTCAGTGATGGTGACGGTAACTACGCGCTGGAAGGCCTGGCACCAGGCGAGTACGCGGTCACCGCCGACTACCACGGCCATACGCTCGAGCTGGCTAGCTACGAGGGTGCTGCCGCGCTGCGCGCAGGGCAGGCGGTAACGGCCGACGGCGGTTTCGCACCGGCACAGGTGTCAGGACAGCTGGAATTCTGGCCGGAGCTGGCAGCGCGGCCGGTGGCGCTGAGCCTGCGCGACCACACCAACGGAACACTGATGGAACAGACCACCACTGGGATGTTCCATTTTGGCGAATTGCTGCCGGGCAGTTACACACTGCGGCTGCTGGCGGACGACCTGCACAGCGAGTGGGGCAACAACACCCTGCCACTCGAGCTGCAGGCGGGAGACTTCGAGAGTCACAACCTGAGCCTGATGGAGGGCTTCCGGCTGGAAGGGGTGCTCACCAGCGGTGGCCAGCCAGTCTCCGGTGAACAGCTCTCCATCAAGGAAATCAGCGGATCGCGCAGCGCCGAGGTTTTCAGCGCCGCCAATGGCTACTTCACGACAATCCTGCCGTCCGGCCTCTACGATTTGTACACGTTACAGGAGCACGGCGATGCGGTCACAGTCTACCTGGACCGGGTCGACAGCACCAGCTATAACGGGCCGCTGGACGCGCGTCTGGTGGCGGGGAGTCGCGTCAGCGGCACCCTATTTGGAGATTTGAACGGCAACGGGCTTTACGACCGTGACCTGGAGGAACAGGTGGTCGGTGGCGTCCCGGTGCGCTTCGACTCGCCCCGCGGGACAATCGAGGTGCCGGCCAATTCCGCAGGCGAGTACGAGGCGATTCTGCCACAGGGCGACTTCACCGCCCACGCGATGCAGATGGGCGAGGGGGGTACGATGGCGGTGCTGCGGGTAGTGCAGGTGGAATACGGCAGCGCGACTGCCAACCTGCCGCTGCTCCCGGCGCAGGAGCTGATACTGCGGCTGTACGAACAGCATCTGGGACAGGAGCTGCCGGCTGCCGGGCTGCTACGGCTGGAGGGTGACAGGGGCGGCCTCTCTACCTGGGTGGACGAAATAGGCGTTGCCCAAGTGTTGCCGTCAGGCAGCTACCGCCCGACGCTTGAGAAGAACGGCTACCACTTGATTGATGGTGAACGCTTCCAGCACTACGCGATGCAGGAGATCGTGCTGGAACTGGAGCGCGACCCGGTCGAGGTGAATGGTCAGCTGCTCTACTCCGGTGCACCCACAGGCGAATTCCAGCTTATCTTCAGCCCCATCAGTCAGCCCGAAGATTACTATTTAAACTTCAGTACCGACGCAGATGGTAATTTTGCGGTGCAGCTGCCACCCGACCATTATATCTATAGCTTCAGCCGCGAGGTCGACGGCGTACGCTATCTGGCGGAGGGGCTGCTCGAACTAGAGCTGGCTTCGCCGCCAGTCGCGCTCGGCGTTGTCGAGGCAGAGCTGGCGCTACACGTCACAGGCCACGCCATTGGCGAAGCCGTGTCACAGGCAGGGCAGCTGCATTTCACCGATACCGGAGACCCGGAACGTGTCATCACGCTCGAGGCGACTCGCTTCGACGGCTTCAATGGCTGGGTCCCACCGGGCGAGTGGTGGGTGCAATTCAACGATTTTTCAGGCAGCTACCACTGGGGCTGGCTCTCGACACTTAAACTGGAAGCGCCAGTCGAGCTGGAGTTGGAGTTGGCACAGGGCCACTACCTGCACGGTGCACTGCTCTCGGGACCGACCGGCCAAGTGGTCGAGGAGCCAGTGACACTGCGACTTAGCTCGCCCGGCGGCACCCTGTTTATCGATGTAGAGGGTGGCGACTTTGACCCGCACGACCTGCCGCCCGGCGAATACCTGCTCGAGGCGGAACCGGACGGCTTCCTGCCCTACTCGCAGGCGATCGAAATCGATGGTGCGACCTTCACGATGATAGAGCTGGTGCCCGAGCCGGTCCCGCTGACGCTCAACCTGAGCTACCGCAACGCCAGCGGGAGCAAGCTGCCGCTGGCAGGCATCAATCTAACACTCAGTCGCGAGGGATACAGCCAAACCTGGATTACTGACAGCAACGGTAGCTTGGCACTGCCCGAGCTGATTCCGGCGCGCTACGACTTGCTTGTCGAGGCACAGCCCGGCGGAGGCGGTGACCGCTTCAGTCTGGACCGCAGTCTGAACCTGCGCGCCGGGCAGGGACACCAATACTTCGACTACATCGCCAGCTGGAAGGTACAGGTGCAGGGTCGTGTGTTCTACGACCGCAATTTCGACGAACAGCCCAACGGAAACGAGCTACTCCCCGATGCGCAGGTCGAGTTCCGCGACATGGCAGGCGCGACGATCATTGCCAGTCTGCAGGCCGGCCCCGACGGTGGCTTTGCCACCTGGCTGGTGCCCGGCAACTACCTGCTCTGGACCCGCTCCAGCGCGGGCGCCAGCTATGTGCTGCTGGAAACCCTGGAGCTTGAAGGTGCTCTTGAGCGCGACCTCTCGCTACAGCGCGGCGTCCACTATGCACCCACCTTCCTGCGTGGCGACGACGGTAGCCCGCTACCGGACCACACTGTGGAGGTCAGTGGCGGCCCGGCACCGCTCGAGCTACAGGCCAGTGACGGCACGCTCGAGCTGCTGCTGCCAGCAGGCGAGTACCACCTGGAGGCGGAGTGGACCGAACTGGAGTCCAGCCCGGACTGGATCTACGTTCTGGATCGCGATGAGGCGCTGACGCTGGAGCGCGACGGCGAGGTGCCGACTGTTGAGCTAGAGCGGCAGCTGCTGCGGGGAGTCGACATCATACTTGACCGACAGACGGCCGCGGTCACGCTGGGGCAGTCAGTAGACTTCGTGTTCAACTTGACCGGTAGCGGCTACCGCACTACCACCTTCAGCGCCTCGGTCTCGGACGCGCCGGCCAACTGGAGCGCAAACTTCGACTCGGCGGGGCAAGTAACCGTTGCGCAGGGTGAGACAGTGCAGGCGGTGCTGACCGTGACCCCTGATGACGGGGTCGTGCCGGGCGCGTTCACCTGGTGGCAGGTAAGCTTCAGCTGGAGCGGCAGTGGCGAGCAGGACCCACTCACCTACCACTACGAGCTGCAGGTGATACCGCAGCAGCGACCGGTGCCCGATTTCACCATCGACGAGGTGACCTGGTCACCCTTCGAGTCAATCGCTACTGGGAGCGAGGTGAAGCTGCGCGCGACCGTGCGAAACACCATCCCTAATTCCGGGACCCACTTCCCACAGGTGACGTTTTACGCAGGTGACGAAATCATCGAGATGACCAGCGCCGAGTTCGACGGCGAGAGCGAGTGGCTGGTCGAGACCACCTGGATGGCGGAGGAGGGAAACACCGTAATCCGGGTTGTGGTTGACCCCGAGTCACTGTTCGAGGAGCAGGACGAGGCCAACAACGAACAGCTGCTGACGCTGGCGGTCTACACACCGGCCAAAGAGAGCAAGGAGCCCCCCTGGATGCTGGCAGCAGCCATCACGCTGCTGCTGCTGATTGCCTACTTCGCGTTCCGGTTGCGCCGCTAGGAAATCGTCAGTTCCTTGACTTCGTAGTTCTTGGCGCGCTTGTCGATGTACTCAATAAGGTCGGAAACGTGCGGCGATTCGAGCATGATTTCGCCACTCTCGTAGTCAACAATGCGGAAGG
This sequence comes from Candidatus Poseidoniia archaeon, assembly GCA_022449705.1. Taxonomy (GTDB): domain Archaea; phylum Thermoplasmatota; class Poseidoniia; order MGIII; family CG-Epi1; genus UBA8886. Next base: position 10,643 of record JAKURS010000023.1, read on the forward strand.
GCATACGGCACCCCTACATCAATTGATATATATTGGTTTCGAACTTTGCGCCCAATTCCTTAACTCCGCTGCGATATAGGGTGGTGTGAGGCAGTACCTGGAGCTGGTAAAGGAGGTCCTCGACCGCGGAACGCGCAAGGCAAACCGCACCGGCGTCGATACCATTTCGGCATTCAACATCAACTACTCTGTCGACATGGATGGTGGTTTTCCGCTGCTGACCACCAAAAAAATATCGTGGAAGAATATCGTTGTCGAGAACCTCTGGTTCCTCTCGGGTGACCTGCATATCGGGCTGCTGCAGAAGCATGGCTGCAAGTTCTGGGACCCGTGGGCCGACGCGGAGGGGTACGTGCCGAGCGCCTACGGCAATTTCTGGCGCTGCTTCCCTGTCCACGACGGCGACCGCGCCAGCTTCAACGACCAAGTACGCTACGTACTGCGGACGCTGCGCGAAAGTCCCGACAGCCGCCGCATGGTCATCTCGGCCTGGGCGCCCGGTAACGCACAGGCGAGCGCCCTGCCGCCCTGCCACCTCATGTTCATTTTCAACGTCCAGTACACTGAGGCGGGTGAACCACGGCTCTGCCTGCACCTCACGCAGCGCAGCTGCGATGTCGCGCTGGGTGTGCCGTACAACATCGCCGGCTACGCGTTCCTGCTCCACCTTTTCGCCCATTTGGTGGGGATGCGACCCGGCGTCTTCGGCCACTCGCTAATTGATGCACACATCTACACCTCCAAACCAGATGACTCGATGGCCGAATACGACCACGTCCCGGGGCTGCGGAAGCAGCTGCTGCGCGAGCCACGGCCGCTCCCACGGCTCGCAATCAACCCGGCGCTTGCGACGCTGGACGACGTACTGGCGCTCTGCGACGCCGACCTCGAAGCAATTCTGGCCGCATTCCAGCTCGATGGCTACGACCCGCACCCCACCATCACCTTCAAGGTCGCGGTGTGAGCGGAACCCTCCTGGCGGCAACCTCGCCCGATATGGTCATCGGCCGCGACGGCGGAATCCCGTGGCACTACCCGGGCGACCTGCGGCGGTTCAAGCGACTTACTCTGGGCCACACGGTCGTAATGGGGCGCCGCACTTGGGAATCACTGCCGGGACGGCCGCTGCCGGGACGGCGCAACCTAGTGCTCACTTCGCGCAGCCTCGACGGGGTCGAGTGCTTCAGATCGCTTGCGGAAGCGGTGCCAACCGTCGAGGGTGAACTATTCTTCATCGGCGGCGCACAGCTCTACCGCGAGGCGCTGGGTGTCGCCGATTTCATCGACCTGACACTGGTGCCTGACGATGTGCCGGTCGAGGGCAGCGTGCTATTCCCGCCAATTCCCCCGGAATGGGAGTCAGGGCCAGTCGAGCAGCATCCCGACGAGCCAACGCTGCGGCTGCAGCGCTGGACCCGGCGCTAGCCGCTGCGCCAGTCGGGGTCGTTGCGCATCACCCACAGCGGGCTGCCAAGGATGTAGCCGGCGTCGAGCAGCGCCGCCACGATCCAGAACGGTTCCCATGCCGCGTGCGACTGCCATGCGGCTAGGATAGCGAACTGCAGCAGCAGCACCGCGCCGAAGGCCGGCAAGAGCAGCTGGCCGCGCGTCTTCAGGAACGGCAGCGTCGTGACCATCGCGAATGCTGCCAGCCCGAGCAGAGCTGGTGGCCACTCCGCCGTGTCGCCGGTGAGCCAGGAAAAACGCAGGCAGACCAGCAGCGTGAGCACCATCATCGCCGGTGTCGGCATCCCCAAGAAGTACCGCAGCTGCTCCTCGCGCTCATACGTGAAGCGCGCCAGCCGTAGCACTCCCAGCAGGCCAACCAGCAGTGCGCCCGCTAGTGCCAGCAGATTCGGCACGTCCCAGCCGCCGCTGAGCGAGAGCGCCGGACCGCGCGACAGGTCGTACCAGAGCGTGTAGATGAGTACCGCCGGCGCGAGGCTGAAGCTGACCACGTCGGCCAGCGAGTCGAGCAGCGGCCCGAAGCGATGGCTCGAGCCGTAGCGGCGCACCAGCATTCCGTCGATGCTATCAAGAAACGCCCCGACCACTAGCAGCAGCATCCCGACCAGGATTGCGCTGCGCGTCCCGTCGAGGAAAAAGGTAATTGCCAGCATCCCGCACGCCGCGTTGCTGAGCGTCGCCAGATCGCCGTAGGATATCTGGAACAGCGGCCGGAAAAGCCTGCGCAGCATCACTACCCCACCGGGCGAGCCACCGTCTGGCCCGCCCGCAGCTTCTGCCCCGGCTGTACGACTATCTCGACCCCTGCCGGCAGTTCCAGGTCAACGCGCGAGCCGAGGTGGATTATGCCGATGCGCTCGCCCTTCTCCAGCTCCTGCCCTTCGGAAAGATAGCTGGTGATGCGCCGCGCGACCGCCCCAGCGACCTGTGTCACTGTTACCAGCCCCAGTGCGGTCTCGAGCTCGGTGCGCAGCTGCAGGTTGCCGTCCGCGGCGGCGCCATAAGCGGGGCTGAAGCCCGCCCCAGAACGGCGTTGCGCCACGACGCGGCCAGCCAGCGGCGCGCGGTTGACGTGCACGTCCAGCGGCGACATGAATATCGATAGCCGTACGCGCTCGTCCTGCTCGTTGACGGAGAGCACCGTTCCGTCGGCGGGGCTGACGACGCCATCGCCAACTGGCCGATATGGGTCGCGGTGGAACCAGAGCAGCCCGCCGCCCAGCAGCAGCAGAGCCGCGGCCGCCCACGCCGCGGCAACGAGCGGCAGCTCCGACTCAATGCCAGCAGCCGCGCCGAACGGCACCAGTACCAGCCCTGTCACGAAGGCGATGGTAATCCAGCCGGGCGTCCCGGCGGCGAAGGGCGGCGTGCGCATCCCTTGCGGCGGTTCGCGCCACGGCAGGTCCAT
>JAKURS010000024.1 GCA_022449705.1 Candidatus Poseidoniia archaeon
CGAGATGACGCTGCGCTATTTAGCCGCCGACGAACAGGCGGTGCACCGCATTTCGCGCAGGGTGCTGAAGCTGCTGGGCGAGCGGGTGCAGGACTACGTCACCGCGCCGGTCTCGCTCAAGGACGTCTACTACCTGATGCGGGAGGAGAACTAGTGTTCGGCGGCTTCCGCCCTTTCGCGAAGCAGAAGGCGGGCGCGCCCGTCGTCGACGTCACGTGCGACTGGACCGGCCGGCGGGTAGCGGCAGCGACGGTGGGGGCGCTGCACACCTTCCGGGAGCGGAAGCTGCTCGCGACCATCGACCACGAGGGGAACCGCATGGTGCGCGTCTCGGAGGACGGCAGCCGGGTGGTGCTGGTGGCGTTTGACGGGCTTCACTGCTATGACCTGTGGGGCAACCCCAAGTGGACCTACGCCACCGGGCAGGACATCCACGACGTCGCGCTGCAGCCGGACGGCACCGGGACGCTGGTCGCCGAGGGCGAGCGGCTGCTTCTGCTCGACAGTCAGGGCGAGGTGCGCTGGAGCGCCGCCATGGACGGCTTCGTTGGCGGTGTCGCGCTGGCGGGCGACCGCTGCCTGGCGGGGCTGGAGCGCTCGGTGCGCTGCCTGGACCGCGACGGGAAGCAGCTGTGGGAGCTGCGCACCGGGCAGCTGGTGCGTGGCATCGTCGCCGATGAGCGCTACGTGGTCTGCTCCTCCGGCAAACGCATCTACTGCCTCACCGCCGACGGCAACCTGCTGTGGCGCGAGGAGGTGGGGCCGCTGCGCCACTTGCGGCTGGTGCGCGACGGAGGCGCGCTACTGGTCGCGACCGATAGTGGGACCTGGTGCTTCGAGACCAACGGCCAGCAGCTGTGGGAAGTCGCCGAGGAGCAGTTTGTCGAGGCTGCCGCGGCGGTGCCGACAGGCGAGCTGATGGTAATCGTCACCGGTGGTGAAGTGTTCGGCAGGTGGGAGCTGAAGCTGCTTGACCGGGAAGGGCTGGTGCTCGAGAGCTACTCCAGCCGGGAGGAAATCGGCTGCCTGGCGTTGCCGGAGCATGGCGGCGAGGTGGTGGTGGGCATCGGCAGCCGCGTCTGCTGGTTCCGCAACAGCGAATTCCTGAAGCGCACCCTCACCGACCAGCTGGCGCAGGTGCGCAAGCTGAGCCAGAAGGTAGCGGCGTATGGCCCCGCACCTCCCGGCGTGGAGGACAGCCTGGAACAGGTGGAGGCCAGGGTGCGCGGTAGCTTCGAGGCGATGCAGGAAGCGTACGGCGAGCTCAAGGCGTGCCGGCAAGCGCTCGCCGCCAGCCAGCAGCAGCACGTTGAGTACCTGGACCAGCTCCCGCGACTGATGAAGGAGCTGGGACTGCCCGAGAGCCAGCCGCAGGAGCTGGCGGTGCAGCTCTACCCGCTCTACGCACTCTATCGGCGACTGGGAACCATACCGCGACAGCAGGAGCGCCGTATCAGTGAGCAGCTGGCACGACTGAAGAAGGTGGCCAAGACCTTCGGCGAGCAGGAGGGGGGCGAGGCGCTTCAGCGCAAGCTGGCCTACACCAGTGAGGCGCTGCAGCTACTGCCGCGCGAGCGGCGCAAGGTGCGCGGACTGATGAAGGAGCAGCGTGCGGCGCAGAAGCAGGTGGAGAAGCGACTGCGACAGGCGGTGATGGACTGGATGACCTCCGGCTCGGTCGGGGCGCTGGAGGAGTTCATAGCGCAGGTCGAGCAGCAGCAGGCGCAGCGCGCGGAAGGCGAGGCGGAGATTCGCGAGCGGGTACGCAACGCGATGGCGTTCGCCGAGATGTCACGCCGCTTCGACCACCTGGAGTTATCGCGGCACGCTTTCGCGGCCGACGGGGACGGCGTCACGCTGGCGCTGCAACTCCACAACCACAGCGATGTCCAGCTCGACGGGGTTGCCCTGCAGCTGAAGCTGGAAGGTAGCGGCCTCGAGCTGGAGCAGCACGGGAGCACACCGCTGGCGCCGGGGCGGCTTGCGTCGGGCGAGCGGTTCAGCCTCGGCTTCCGCTTCCGGCCGGTAGGCCGGGACCCGACGCAGGCGGTACTGGCGGCGCGCTACAGGGACCAGGACGGCCAGGCGTGCACCGCCGACCTGGGCACGTTCGAGGCGTCGCTGCTGGGCTGCTATCTGGTGCCACACCCGCTCTCGGAGCAGGAGCACACTGACCTGCGTGCCGAGCATCGCGAGCAGAGCGCACACAGTGAACTGGCGATCGACCGGGTCGCCCTCGACAAAGCGGAGGCGGTGCTCGACGCGACGCCGGGGCTGGCGCCCTGCCACCGCCGCAGCGAGAACGGCGGCAGTATCAGCTACCTGGCAGGCCGCTCCAACCTGGCCGACACTGTCTACCTGGCGATGGTAGTGCTCAAGCCGCATGGCGATGCGGGGATTGAGCTGGAGCTGCTCTGCCGTGCTTCGCAGGGAGACGCGGCGCAGGAGCTGCTGGAAGAGCTGCAGGCAACCCTGCGCAACCAGCTGCTCGAGGCGGGCGGGCGGCTCGCCTAGTACTCGCGCCATTTATGGCGGCAACTGGTGCACTGGTAGATGCGGGTCGCCGGCTCATCGGCAGCCCTGGTCTGCCGGATGACCCAGGTCGCCTGATTGTGGCCGCACTTCTCGCAGATGATGGTGGCGGTGGGGAGCGTCCCCTCGATTGAGTCGACTACCACCTGCTCGCGCGTCTCCTGTGTGTGCTCGACCACCTGCGCCTCTCCTTTCGGCTGCGAGTGGCCGCAGCGCGAGCAGGCCAGCTGGTCGCCCTGCGGGTAGAGCAGCCCCTTGCATTTCGGGCAGATCATGCTTCCACCGCCTGCATCATGCGTTCCGCCTCATCGATACGGATGGCCTCGGTGCCGAAGGCGACGCAGATTACCAGCCCCTGCTCAACCTCCCAGTAGGCGGCGCGTACCTGCAAGCTGCCTCCCTTGTGCCAGCTGAAGAAGCCGCCCGTGCCTGTGACGGTCGCATCCCACTCCAGCAGCTCCGCCTGGTGACCCTGTGCAATCGAGAGCGTGCCGCCCCGCCGGCCACTACTCAGATCCAGTCGCTGGAGTTCCGCTTCAGTTTCGACCCGGTTGACAATTAGCTGTTCCAGGTCGAGTGGCAGGTTGGCCGGCGAAACCATCGCGCTGAGGGCAATCACGTAGAGCAGTCCGGTCTGTCCATCGACTGACTCGTACTGCTGTGTGTGGAGCTTCAGCAGGCCGTTGTACTCCTGCGATTCCGAGCTGCCTGCGTCGTTCCAGAAGTGCAGGTTGATCTCCGCCGAGTTTTCGCTCACCTGCGCCGCGAAGGGGGTGACGAACTGTGGCCCCACCAGTAGCAGCGCCAGCGCGAGCACCAGCAGCAGCCCCAGCAACCGCGGCAGGGTGACGCGACGCGGCTTCTTCCAGCCGCCGACGCGCAGGTCACTCTCGTCCATGTTGCGCCCCCCCGCTGCCACCGCTATTAACCTAATCCTCGCTTATCAGGACTGCCTCGACCGGGCAGACCGATTCGCAGGCGCGGCAGATGATGCACTCCTCCTCGCGAATCATGATGGGCTTCTTCTCCGAGGCGGGGTGCCCCGGCGTGTCAATCCACTCGAACACCTCGACCGGGCAGGCGTCGATGCACGCCCCATCGGCAATGCAGAGGTCAAAGTCGACACCGACAATGGTGCCCCAGATGCCAAGCTTGTCCGATCCGATGCCCTTGTAGGGCTGGTCAGCGCTGGTCCAGATTTCGATGGGCTGGTTCTCGCCGTCGAAGGTCGCCGACTGCTCGTAGGTCGAGAGGTAGTTTTCGTCGATGGCCATGCGCTTACCACGGGTAGATTTCAGGGGCGGTTAATAATGCTATTCAGGACCGCGAAACTGCTATATCGCCCGCCCTGCGGTGGCGCAGCGATGGGCGAGGTCGCTCTGAGATACCGGCTGATGCCGGAGTCCCCGGCAATAGACACCGCGGCGGTCGCCGCCGCGCTGCCGGCGACGCTGCCGGCCGACGCACAACTGGGCGCGCACGAGGCGAAACCATTCGCCTTCGGACTGGTCGCACTGGAGGTGCTGGTCATTGGTCCCGACCGCGCCGGGCTGGTGGATGAGGTCGAGGACGGCCTGGCGTCGCTAGCGGGTATCCAGTCGTTCGAGCTGCTCGAGCAGTCGCTGCTCTGATTCGGCTGTTGCCGAAACCGGCTGCGCTGCACCGCTAATCATTAAGAACCCTGCCAGCCCTCAGTGGCGCGTGGAAGAGTCGCGCGACTACCGACGCACGCGGCAGACCCTCGGCCGGGCGCTGCGCTTCTGCTTCCGGCCGCGCTACCGCGGACAGGATCACGTGCCGGTCGACGGTCCCGTAATCATTGCCGCCAACCACCTCTCGCACATCGACCCGGCGTTCATTATGACCGCCACCCCGCGCCCGGTCACCTACCTCTCCAAGCAGGAGCATTTTGACGGCCGGCTCCGCCGGGCACTCTTCAGCCGCATGGGCGTGATTCCCGTCAATCGCGACGCGGGTGGCAGCGACGCTCTGGCGGAGGTCGAGGCCATCCTGCGCGGCGGCGGCGTGGTCGGCATCTTCCCCGAGGGGACCCGGTCACGCGACGGTAAGATGGGGCGCGGCCGCACCGGCGTCGCCCGGCTGGCGGCCGCCACCGGCGCGGCGGTGGTGCCAGTCGCCATCCGTGAGACCGACCGCGTCATCCCGGTCGGCAAGCGTGTGCCTCGGCTCTGGCGCCGTTTTTTCTACGAGTTCGGCGAGCCGCTCCACTTCACCGCGAAGGAGGTGACCCGCGAGACACTGCGCGAGTTCACCGACCGGGTGATGGCCGCCATCGCCGCGCTTTCGGAGGATGCAGGCGACTACTGGTATTCGCGTCGGCTACGCACCCGCATGGCTGAGTGGCAGGAGCGCAACGGGCTGGTGCGCGCACGGCTGCGTGAGTCGCTTGATGAGCGGGCGCAGGCGCTCCGCGCGCGGCTGGGGCGCTGAAGCTACTCTCCGGCTGGTTTGGAGCCGACGCGGCGCACCTGGTACCGCACCAGCCTGTAACTGGCGGCAAACCCTAGGTTGCCCATCATCCAGACCCCGGCGTAGAATATGGCGCGTCCTGAGTTGGTCAGGTCATTCAGGAACTCGTAAGGGAAGCCACAGCTCACTTCACCGCACGGAAAATCATCCCTTTGGGAAACAAACGCCTCCATCCAGAAGATATATCCGAAGAATATTACCATATAGACGCCGTACGAGTGCTTCCAGTTTTCGAATGGCCTACTGTAGAATACTGCCTCGGCGAACAGGATGATGGAAGTGCCCAGGTGTACATAGTAATTCTGGAACATGTCAGCGAAGGAATCATACGCCACCACTTCTCCGAGCGCGCCCATTGCCCTGAGGACCCAGTAAAGCAGCATGACAATTATATTGACTCCCATGGCAGCCGCGATGAATGGTTCGTCCAGTCTCTTCTGCCCGTCAAACTCATGCTTGATTGCACCCAGCGCCACCAGCAGGTTCAGCGTCAGGTTCCAGTTCGACAGGAATGAGAATCCGCCGGCCCACCTTTCTGCGGCGGGGCCGTCGGGACTTACGATTGCCAGCAGCCAGTAGTAGCCGACCAGTGCCAGAGCGACTATGCGGAATATTCGCCGTTCGTCCATGCTACCGCTCGCACAGGACGGGTGGTAATCAACGCTTGCGGCAGCTCAGGGCGCCCCCCGGCGTGACCTCGCGCTTTGCTCGTGCACGGCCGGCAGCGACCGCCATTGTCGCGAAGCTGGTCGGCCCGCGCCTGCGCATCGAGATTGAAGTCACGGCACGGCTGCCAGCTGACAAACAATAAAGTTCAGGCGCGTACGACGCGTGCCTTCACGTCGCCCAGCGACGCCATGACGTTGCGCGTATCAACCACTAACGGCGCGTGTTCGCCTACCAGCGCGTAATCGACATCTTTGTGATCGGTGGCGATGAGCACTCCGTCGCAGTTGCGCAGCGTTTCTGCGGTCAGCGGCGTAGACTTGCGGCCGTGGTATTCAGCGACAAAGGGGTCGTGGTAGCTGACACGGGCGCCCTTGACTTCGAGCAGTTCCAGCAGCCGTCCGGCAGGCGACTCGCGGGTGTCTTCGATGTTGCGCTTGTAGGCCACTCCCAAAAGCAGAATGCGGCTGCCGCGAATCGCCCTGCCGTCGTCATTGAGCGCTCGGAGCAAGCGATGACCGACGTGCTCTGTCATCGCCATGTTCAGCTCGCCGGCGAGCTCGATAAAGCGCGCGGTGGTGTTGAACTCCTTGGCGCGCCACGCCAGATAGAACGGGTCGACCGGGATGCAGTGGCCGCCCATGCCGGGGCCGGGGTAGAAGGGCATGAAGCCGAACGGCTTGGTCGCAGCGGCTTCGACCACTTCCCAGATGTTGACACCCATGCGGTCGAACACCAGTTTCAGTTCGTTGACCATGGCGATATTTACGGCGCGGAAAATATTCTCCATCAGCTTGGTCGCCTCCGCCGCCTCCAGGGAAGAGACGGGGACGGTGCGCGGCACTACTGATTCGTAGAGTGCGACTGCTAGGTCACGGCACGCGTCGGTGTAGCCGCTGACGACCTTGGGGATATCGCCCATCCCATAATTCTCGTTGCCGGGGTCCTCGCGCTCGGGCGAGTACGCCAGGAAGTAATCTTTGCCGGCGCGCAGCCCGCTCGCCTCGAGCCGTGGCAGCAGCAGCTCGCGCGTCGTACCGGGCCAGGTAGTCGATTCCAGCGCGATCAGCTGCCCTTCGCGCAGTGTCGCCGTGATGGCATCTGCGGCCGTCTCAACGTAGCTCATGTCGGGTTGGTGATGCTTGTCGAGCGGTGTCGGAACGCAGATGAGCACGGCGTCCGCCTCGCCCAGCCGCGCGAAGTCGACGGTCGCTTCACCGTTGCGCGCCAGCTCCTGCATCGCCTTGCGGGAAATGTGCCGCATTACTTGCTCACCACGGTTAATCTGCTCGACGCGCTGTGAATCGGTATCGAAGCCGAGTACGGGAAAGCCGGCGCGAGCGAAGTTGAGTGAGAGCGGCAGTCCGACGTAGCCCAGTCCGACGATGCCGACGGTGGCCTTGTGGGATATGATGCGCCGGTGCAGCTGCTTTGCGGGAGTGGTCACGGCGCTCGCCAGCCGGCGGAGACTTTAAACTTCCACGACCCAGCCGAACTCGTCGGGGGCGTCGCCATGCTGGATGGCGGTCAGCGCCTCGTAGAGCGCGCGCGTGCGTGGCCCGACTCCGCCGCCGCTGAACTGGTGGTCCTTGCCTTCGTAGTTGATGCAGCCGATGGGCGAGATGACTGCGGCGGTGCCGGAGCAGAAGAGCTCATCGGCGCCGAGCGCCTCGTCGATGGAGACGCGGCGCTCCTCGACTTTTAGCCCGAAACGGTCTGCCGCCAGTTGCAGCACCGAGTCACGCGTCACGCCGGGCAGGATTGAGCCGCTCAGGGCGGGGGTGACGAGCGTGTCGCCGAATAATGCGAAGAAGTTGGCGGCGCCGACCTCCTCGATATAGCGCTCCTCTACTGCATCCAGGTAGACCACTTCGGCGAAGCCCTTTCGTCGGGCGTGGCCGCTCGGCAGCATTCCGGGAGCGTAATTGCCGATGGCCTTGACACCACCAGTTCCTTTCGGGGCGGCGCGGTGGAAGTCGCGTGTTACCAGCAGCCGGATGGGCGTCAGCCCGCCCTTGAAGTAGGGGCCGACCGGCGACGCGTAGACCAGGAATGCGAATTCGGGTGCCGGCGCGACTCCCAGAATGGCGCCGCTGCCGAATACCAGCGGGCGGATGTAGAGCGCGCCGTCGTCGTTTGGTGGGATGAAATCACTGTTTTCGCTGACGACGTCGCGCACCGCGGACAGGAACATCTCCTCGGGAACGGGTGGCATCGAGAGCCGGCGGCAACCGTCACGCAGTCGCGCCGCGTTCATCGCCGGCCGGAAGAGCAGGATGCGGCCGTCGTCGGCGCTATACGCCTTCAAGCCCTCAAAGAGGCCCTGCCCGTAGTTCAGGACGCACGCCGCCGGCGAGAGCTCAAGGTTCTGGAACGGCTGCAGCTCGCCCGGCTGCCATTCATCGCCCAGCTCGCAGCGGGCGATGAACATCGTGCGGGTGGGGGTGAAGGAGAAGGTCAGCTCGCCGAAGTCGATACTCATCGCTTCGCCTCGCCGAACATCGCCAGCCGCTCTTCCAGCACCGGATACTCTTTCTCGCTGACGAACGACACGCATACCCGCAGTCCGTCCCGGGAAGAGCCGGCCGACTTTAGCGTGATGGTCGAAATCCCGTGGCGTAGCAGCTCGAGCAGCAACTCCTCCGACTCGAGCCCGGGATAGTTGAGCGTCAGATAGAAGCCGTCGCCAATCGGCCGGCCGTAGTCATCCTGGTAGACCAGTTCGAAACCTGCCGCCAGGAACATCTTCCGAAGGTGGCGGGCGCGTTCGCCATACTCCCGTGTACGTGCCACAAAGTCCAGCTCGCCATCGCAGGCCGCTTCGAGCATCGCCGCCAGTCCGTGCTGTGCGGTGTGCGACGCACCGGAAGTGGTGACGTAGAGCCCGCCGTGCGCGAAGGCGTGGCCGAACTGCGTGGTGCCGCAGCTGGTCTCGAGCGCCAGAAATTCGCGTTCGCGCAGCGTCGGGGAAATCACGGCCAGCGCACAGCGCTGGCCGGGATACGAGAACGCCTTGGATGATGAGAGCAGGAGCACCCAATTCTGCCCGTAGCGCCCGACGGTCGGGACGAACGGCGGCTCGCCCGGCTGCGAGTAATCCTGGCGGAAGTCCATCCCCAAGTAGGCCTGGTCCTCGATTGCCAGTACGTCATGCTCGTCGCAGAGACGGGCGATGCCTTCCAGCTCCGGTTCGGTGAGGCAGATCCAACTGGGATTATTGGGCGATGACCAGAACACGCCGCCGACATCGCCGCGCGCAAGTCGTTCTTCGAGCGCTGCGAGCAGGCCGTCGCCGCGCAGGTCGCCCAGCTCTAGTCCATCAATTGGCAGGCCGAGAAAGCGCGCCTGCAGCTGGCTGACCGGAAAAGTTGGGTCAAGGAACAGGATGGTTTCCTTGCCAGAGTGCATGCGCGCTGCCAGCGCCTGGGCGACGAAGCCGCCTTGCATCGAGCCGCAGGTGGCGACGATGCATTCCGCAGGGGCGTCGAGGTCGAGGAATGCCTTGAGGAAGCGCGTGCCGGCGCGCTTAAGCCGTGGAATGCCGTCGAAGGGGGGATACGCGCCGTGCGTCCCCGTCTCGAGCGCCTCGCGCTCTGCTTCAGCGGCCTGTGGGGGCGGCGGGATGTTGGGGACGCCAAACTCCATGCGCACGAACTGGATGCCGGTCTCTGCCTCGAGCAGCGTCGCCAGCCGGTTCACCTCGCGGATGGCGAGCCGCCCGCTGTCGAAGCCGGTCCGCTCGAGCAGCGCTTCCAGCGTCTGGCGAGAAATTGGGATACCGTGCATGCCTCGCTCCGGCAGCCCGCCTCGGCTAATAACCGTTGCACCGCCGGTATACCTAAAAACCGCTTCTGGAATCTGATAAGCGGTTAATATGATACCGACTGAACTGAACGGAAACCTGCTCAAGGAATTGCGCGGCCGCACCTGCCGGCTGCTCTCGCACGAAAAGTGGACGCAGGCGCAACTAGGGCGTGCCCTCGGCGTGAGCCAGGTGATGGCGGGCAACTACCTCGCCAGCATGCCCGTGCCGCTGCCCGAACCGACCGAGAGCGACCTGCAGCAGGCTGCGCGTCGCCTGGCGGGGGCGTTGCGCGACGGCGCGGTGCGCGAGTGGGCGCTGGCACTCGTTATAGACGGCGAGCCACTGACCATCCGGCTCCCCTCAGGGGGGGCGCGCGAAGCGGTGCTGGCCGACCTGGCGCGAGCGCGCAAGCGGCTCTCGCCGCTGCTGGCGCACCTCTCGCCTGAAGTGCGCTGCAACCTGGCGTGCGCGCTGCCCGACGCCAAGGCTGCCGACGCCATCGCCGCCTTCCCGGGCCGGCTGACGCCGGTCGCTGGCGAAGCGCGTCCGCTCGCGCCGGCTGAGTTCGGCGCGTCACACCACCTCGCCGAACTGCTGCTGCTGCTGCGCCAGCGGATGCCCGCCCGCAGGGCAATAGTCAACCTGCGCTGGGACGCGGTGGTCGCGGACGCGCTGCCGCGCGCCGGAATCCGGCTGGCGAAGCTGGTGCGCAAGGGTGACCGGCTGGAACTGCCGGGGGGCGGACTTGCGCCAGCGCTGGTCGACGAAGGCGCCATCGGCTGGGAGCCGGCGCTCTACCTGCACGGCGACACGCTCGACGAAGTGGCGACGCAGGTTGAAGCGCTGGCCGTCGCGGCGGAGCTGGCAGCATGAGCAGCGGCTTCGCGCTGTTGCTGATGCTGGCGACGCTCGGCTTCTTCGGCTTCATCGGCTGGCAGGCGGGCCGCGAGCGGCAATTCGACCGCGACTACTTCCTTTCGGCGCGCGGAACGCAGCCGTGGCAGGTCATTGGCCTTTCGCTCTTCGCGTCGGGTATGGGCATCTGGATTCTTTTTTCGCCGTCGGAAGTGGGCTACTATTCCGGCTTCTACGACGTTTTCGCATATGCGCTCTCGGCGGCGACGCCGTTCCTGCTGCTGGCGTATCTCGGCCCGTTGGTGCGCGAACAGCTGCCCGACGGCATCACGCTCGCTGACTATGTTCGCACGCGGCTGGGGCGACCGATGCAGGTCTACGTCGGCTGCATCGCCGTGCTATACATGTTCACTTTCCTCTTCGCCGAATTCACCGCCATCGGCAAGGCGATGCACGTCTTGGCCGGCGTCGAGCCAATTATCCCGATAGTCGCCGTCGCGGCCGTAACGGCGGCTTACACCGCCTACGGCGGGTTGCCGGCGTCGTTGGGGACTGACCGTATCCAGGCCTGGTTCATCATCTGGCTGCTGCTGGTGGTGGCGCTGTTGATGCTGGGCGACGGACCGCGCAACCTGTGGGACCGTGCAGTGGCATTCAACCCGGAAGACGACTGGAGCATCGGCAGCATCACCTTTACCAGCACCGAGACGCTCAAGAGCGGGCTGGCGCTGCTCATCGCGATTACTGCCGCCGAGATGTTCTCGCAGGGCAACTGGCAGCGCACCTGGGCCTCACGCGACGATGACGCGCTGCGGCGCGGCGCCTTCCTTGCGGCGGGACTCTGTTTCGTGGCGGTGCTGGTGATGGGGTTCCTCGGCACCGTCGTGGCGGGTGGCGGCGCGGTAGCCGACCCGTCGGCGGCGTTCTTCTACCTGCTCGACGGCTATCCGGCGCTGCTGCTGGCGTTCTTCGTCGTGCTGGGTGTGGCGCTGGTCTGCTCCAGCGTCGACACATTGCAGAACGCGATTGTCGCCTCGATTTCGCAGGACCTCTCCGACCAGCGGCTGACGTTGGCGCAGGCGCGGCAGCTGTCACTGCTGCTGATTCTCCCCGCTATCTGGCTGGCGCTGGTTATGCAAACAGGCTCGGTCTTCGCCATCTTCTTGTTCGCCGACCTGCTGGCAACTGCGACGGTGCTGCAGGTTCTGCTCTCACTCTGGGACCGTGTCGTCCCGCAGGCGGCGCTGGCGGGCGCCATTACCGGCCTGCTCGCAGTCGTGGCCTACGGCGCCGCGACCGCCGACCTGGCGACCGGCGTGGGTTATCTGACCTCGCCGACCAATGACTGGGGGCTCGCCAACCTAGGTGTCTTCCTCTCGGCGCTGGTTGTTTCGGGCGTCGTCACAGTGGCTGGTTCGCTGGCGCTTAACTCCGACGATCAGTAAATAAAGCACTTCAGTCGTGCAATGCCCGGAAATTACCCTCGAGCAGCAGCAGTTTCCCGGAGTGGCACTCGACCCGTACGCGGCCTCCTGCACCGACCTCATTGTGTAGCCCGCGCGCGCCTATTGCGAGCGTTTCGCGCGCCAGCTCCCAGCGCGCGCCGCCCACGCTTACGACCGCCTCCGGCAGTGCTATCAGTGAGAAGAGCGTTCCCGGCTGCGCGGCGAACTCGGCGCTGCCCACGACTGCCGTCACGCGAAAGCGGTCGTCGTGCAGCTGGACTCCCTCGAACGCCAGCGCCAGTGCCGCCAGCGTGTGGTCGAGCCGGCCGCCACTCCAGCCGATGACCACGATGTCGTCGGCGCCCTGCACCCGGGTCCACGTGACCGCTTTCTCCAGGTCTGAGCGGTTGGGGTCGTCGTCGCGCACCAGTCGGTTGGCCAGTTTTTCTCGTGCCGCCGCGGAGAGCGAGTCCAGATCACCCACAACCGCGTCCGGTTCGATGCCAGCGGCAAGCAGTCGCTCGCCGCCGCCGTCAGCACCGACGACCAGCGCGTCGCGCGCCAGTTTCGTTACATTGGCAGGCAGCGGCC
This sequence comes from Candidatus Poseidoniia archaeon, assembly GCA_022449705.1. Classification (GTDB taxonomy): domain Archaea; phylum Thermoplasmatota; class Poseidoniia; order MGIII; family CG-Epi1; genus UBA8886. The sequence continues at coordinate 12,385 of JAKURS010000024.1, forward strand.
GGTCGCCTGCGACGAGCGCTTTCACAGCATTGCGCCGACTTTTTCCAGGATTTCGGGGTGATGCTCCTCCAGCACTTCCAGGATGCCCTGGACAGTCGGCTCGTCAACACCCACCCTGACCATCGTGGCGACGACGGCGTCAATCATCTCCGGCTCGATTTCGGTCAGCTTCGTCTTGGCAAGGTAGGAGTGGTATAGCCGGTCCTCCATCTCCTCGCGCCAGCCCCGCTCGTACGCCTGCAGGAATTCTTCGCTAAAGTCATGCGCCTCCATGGCGGCGACAGCCACGCGCCCCGCTTCCCGGCCCGAAAGGCAGGCATTCGCAACGCCGCCGCCCGTGATGGCGTCTATGTGCCGCGCCGCGTCACCGACCAGCATCACTCCCGCTGCTGCGGTCTTCTCGAGTGGCTCCGAGAGCGAGACGCCACCGGCGATGGTGTCGATAATCCTGCCCTGGGAGAAGTCGGGATGCTCGGCGATGAACGAGTCGAGCAGCGCCTTGATTTCGCCCGGCTGCTTCACCCGCGAGAGCATGCAGCCGATGCCGACATTGGACTCACTGGCCGTCTTGGGAAAGGACCAGATGTAGGCTCCCTTCGAGCCTTTGGCAAGATAGAATTCACAGTAAGTGTGGTCGATATCCAGGTCGACCATCGTGTATTGCAGCGCGCCACACATGTCGGCCGGCTTGCGGTGCGTCGGCAACCCTGCCCAGCGCCCCACCTGCGACTCGAAGCCGTCGGCGCCAATCACGA
>JAKURS010000025.1 GCA_022449705.1 Candidatus Poseidoniia archaeon
GCGGGGATTCGAACCCCGGTCCTGCTGCTTAGGAGGCAGCCGCCATTCCTGGCTAGGCCACGTGCCCTGTTCAGTCGTCGCCGCGCCTGCCGGTTCTGCGCAGCTCCGAATCAGCTTTCATCACCGGTGGTAGCAGGTCCGTATCCCCCACGACCGGTGTCGCAAACTCTCCCGGGGCCGGTGGCGGCGCGACAAGGCTGGCACCCTCGAGCAGTTCCGGCAGCGGGCGGCCAGAAAGCAGCGTCTGGTGATGCTCACGCAGCGATTGCAGCTGCTGTGACGAATTCCCGGCTGGCAGCTCGACCGACTCCAGCAGAGACGCGGGAAACTGGCCAGCGATGCAGGCTGCAAAGCTGGTCGGCGGCCCGCCGTCCAGTGCGGTAGGCGGAGTGTCCGGGTCGAAGTGCGGCTCCGCGGCAAAGCGGCGGACGTCCCTGGAAGGGGGCTCCATGCGGTTGCACCTGCCGGGGGGATTAATCAGTTGGCCAGCCGCTCAATCGCAGTGAAGGGGTCCGCCTTACGGGCGAGCACTTGCTGCGCGGAGCTCCGCAAAGCGTCGTCGCCAATGGTAACCATGCGGTCGCGGAAGAGTTTCTGCTGCAGCTGCTGCTCCAGTTCGTGCATCTGCCGCACCAGCCGGTCCGCCGCCAGCGGGCCCGCCTCCATGTGCGCACGGTGTGCGTCGATAGCTTCCCATGTTTCGGCGATGCCGGCCTGCTCGATGGCAGTCACCTGCAGCACCGGCGGCTGCCAGTCATGCTGCTCACCCAGGTCGAGCGCCGAGCGTAATTCCTGCGCCAGCCGGTCGGCGCCGGGACGGTCGGACTTGTTGACCAGCAGCAGGTCTCCGATTTCCAGGATACCGGCCTTTTGCGCCTGCACTTCGTCGCCCAGCCCCGGCACCTCGACCACGACTGTCGTGTCGGCCAGCCGCACAACCTCGACGTCACCCTGCCCGGCACCGACCGTCTCGACGAAAACAAGGTCGCAACCGAGCAGCTCGAGCGCGTTCACGAGATAGCGCGTCGTCGCCGTCAGCCCCCCCAGATGGCCACGCGTTGCGACCGAGCGGATGAAGATGCCACGCTTCTGCGCGTCGTTCATGCGCAACCGGTCGCCCAGCACCGCGCCGCCCGTGAAGGGCGAAGTGGGGTCGACCGCCAGCACCCCCAGCACATGGCCCTGTGCCGCGGCGTGTACCGCCAGACAATCGACCAGCGTCGACTTGCCACCGCCGGGCGGCCCGGTAACGCCAATGACATACGCGTTGCCGGTGCGCGACCAGGTCGCCTGCAGCGCCTCGACCGCGCGCGGGTCCTCGTCCTCAATCCAGCTCAGCAACCGCGCCACGCCGCGCTGCGGCTGACTCTCGAGCATCGCCACCAGCGTTGCGGCGTCCAAGTTACGCTCCGGACTGCGCTTGGATGAAGTCGACAATCTCCCCGGTCGACGAGCCGGGGCCGAAGATGCCGGCGACGCCCGCTGCCTTCCACTTCGGGATTTCTTCGTCCGGGATAATACCGCCCGCAATCAGCTTGATGTCGCTGGCGCCCTGCTCTTTGAGCAGCTCCAGCACGCGCGGGAAAATGTGGCCATGAGCGCCCGAAAGGATGCTGAGGCCGATAAACTGCACATCCTCCTGGATGGCGGCCGAAACGATGTCTTCGGGGCTCTGCCGCAGGCCGGTGTAAATCACTTCCATCCCGGCGTCGCGCAGCGCGCGGGCGATGACCTTGGCGCCGCGGTCGTGGCCGTCCAGCCCCGGCTTGGCAATCAGCACCCTGATTTTGCCACCCATGCTCGCGGCGACTCCCGGAACTATTTAATCCCTGCGACGACGGCGCGCCAGCGCACCGACTCGGCTGACGCGACCATCCTTGCGCGCGGGCGGTTTCTTTCCGGTATCTTCGTCCGTGTCCGCATCCTCTGCCGCCGCTTCGTCATCCTCGTCTTCGGGGTCGGCGGCCGCAGCCTCCGGCTTCGCCTTGCGCTTCTTGCCCCGGAACCAGCGCTCGAGCAACCCTACGGCGTCGCGCTGCGGTTCCCCGCCAAGCGATTCATCAGGCGCTGCGCCGGCAGACGGCGTGTCGGCTGGTGCGGTTTCGTCGTCCGCCTCCACAGTCTCCGGCACCGCGGCGCGCTGCTCCTCCTCGAGCGCGTCCCACGCCACGTCGAGCGCGATGCGCTCCCCCAGCCCGGGGGCACTACGGACGCCGAGCGCGAACGAGCCCGTGACTGAAGCGAGCATCAGGAATAGCAGGACTGGCTCGATGGTCCCGAGCGCGAAACTCGGGCCGGCCAGCCGTGACAGCCCCAGCAACAGCGCCAGCAGCAACGCGACCGCCCAGCCGAAACCGATGGTCAGCACGAAGAACGCGTGCCAGTTGCGCGGCAACTGCTGCGCCCCTGTACGGCCAGCCAGAAACGGCGCGACGACCAGTGCCAGCGGGATGCCCAGCGGCAGGATTACCAGGAACAGCAGCCCCAGGGCCATCGTTGCCAGCGCCTGGCGGGAAGCAACGGAATACTCGGGCGGCACCATTCCAGCGCGGCGACGCATACGCGTATTAAACAGCCTGCCGCCGGAAAAACGGTGCCGCGGGCCGGGATCGAACCGGCGACTTCCAGATCTTCAGTCTGGCGCTCTCCCGCCTGAGCTACCGCGGCTGGGGCGCGGGACCGCAGGGGGTTCTAAAACGGTTCGGCAGCGGCGCGCGCCAGTCCCGTCAGCCTTATGTGGCAGTCGCCGCGGTGGCGGCCATGCCCAAGTTCACCAAGGAGTCATCCGCCTTCAAGGGCAAGTGCTACTTCTGCGAAGCCGAAATCATGGTACCGACCGGCCCCGGCTGGAACTCGACGCGCGTCATCTGCCGCGCCTGCTCGCTCAAGCAGGGCGACGCGGTCGACATCTGAATGCGACGCGACTGCCCCCGCTGCTGGCAACCCCTGGTGGCGGAAAAACAGAAGCGCGGCCTCTGGAACGTTACCGTCGACCTCTGCAGCGGCTGCGGCGGGCTCTTCCTCGACCGGGGCGAGCTGCTGCGGCTGACGGGGAACCGGCCGCTGCACCACCTGACGACGAAGCATCTCGGCATCGACTCCGACTCGCAGCTGCTCTGCCCCGGCTGCGGTGGCATCATGGACGCCGAACATGCCGCGGGAGTCGAGTTCGACGTCTGCCTCACCTGTAGCGGTGTCTGGCTTGACCCGGGCGAGCTCGAAGCGCTGCAGGCGGTTGACCCGGCGAAGCTGAAGGAGCTGCCGCCGGAGAAACTGGCCGAGCTCTACGACGCTGGCCAGGCGGTGCCGGGCGGCGGACTGCTGGCGTGGCTGTTCCGGAAATAATCAGTCGGCCACGTCGAATGACTTGTAGACGTCGTTGGTCGTACGCGTCACGCGCACGAAGGTCGTGCACTTCGGCAGGTCCTTGATGCGCCAGGCGCCGACGTAGGAACAGGCGGAGCGCAGCCCCCCGAGTATGGCCTGTAACGTCGGCTCGATTGGCCCACGGTAGGGAACACGCACCTCCTTGCCCTCCGGTGCACGATGCTTGGCGACCTCCCCGAAATATGTCTCCATCGCCTTGCGCGAGCTCATTCCGTAGAACGACTTGAACTGACGACCGTCCTGCTCGACAAGCTCGCCGCCCGATTCATCGTGGCCGGCAAGCATGCCGCCCAGCATCACGAAGTCGGCACCGGCGCCGAAAGCCTTGGCAACGTCGCCCGGGGCAGCACAGCCGCCATCCGACATGACGTGACCGCCAAGTCCGTGCGCCGCGTCGGCGCAATCGGAGATGGCGGAGAGCTGCGGATAGCCGACGCCAGCCACCTTACGGGTCGTGCAGACCGATCCGGGGCCGATGCCCACTTTTACGACGTCGGCCCCGGCCAACACCAGTGCCTCTGTCATTTCGCGTGTCGCGACGTTGCCGGCGATAATTATGAGTTGCGGGAACGCCTCGCGAACGCGCGTTACGAAATCGAGGAACTCCTCGCGGTAGCCGTTGGCGACATCAAGGCATGCCATCTGCAGGTCGCTGCTGACGGCGAGCTTGCGCTCCAGCAGTGCGAAACTCTCGTCGGTCGAGCCGGCGGTGACCGCGACGTGGTGTGCGTCGACCCCGCCGTCAAGCGCCTGCTCCAGCTCGCGCACAGAGTAGAACTTCTGCAGGCAGGTGAGCATCCCGTGGGATTGTAATGCCTGCGCCATGGCAAAGGTGCCGGTGGTGTCCATGTTGGCCGCCACCACAGGGATACCACTCCACGTGACGTCGCTGTGCGGAAAGGTGAATTCACGTTCAAGTGTCACATCGGCGCGCGATTTCAACCGGCTCCGCTTGGGCCGAATCAGCACGTCGTCAAAGGTCAACTTCAGGTCGTCTTCAATGTGCATCTGACCTTTGGCCTCCTTACGCCTGCCATATTTGATACTTCCTGCCGACGACTGGACCTCTGTTTAGTGCTCAAATACGTCCCTTCCCATCAATTGGGGTAATAGTTACCGAACTATAACAGTAACAGGTGCCGAAAAAGCAGAAATCCGTTAATACTCGGGGCCAAATCACCAGGTGGTCTGTCCTTGCCGGGGATTGCGATTGTCCTCAACTTGAGTTTTCACCGGTGAGGCTGGCCAACCTACACATGCACCCTTTCTTCAAATACTTGTTTTGCGGCACGATCGGAGTGATTATAGGGGTATCGGCGTACACGCGATTTTTCACAGAGAAACTTCCCCCTGCAGGGCATCTAGGTACTGTCCAGCTCGCTCTTGAGGTCGTAGTGGCGTTTCTGCTCGGCGTCTGGGTACTCGACTATTTTGGAATTGTTAGCTGGAACGACAGAATAAAGGCACGGTTTGACAGATTAGACGCATGGCTTGATGAAGAATAAGAAGACGAATAGCCTCATTTTAGCCTAAATTAGTCTCCTTTTGGCCTACATTTAACCAAAAACCCCATCAAACCCCTAAAAATCCCTTAAGAAACCCTTAAAAGACCCTTAAATGGCTTTACAACTGCTTTAAACAGCTTTACAACCGCTTTAATGATGCTTTAGCGATGCTTTAGTGATGTTTGGGCGGTCCGGTGGGGTAGTATATAAAGAGCGAAAAGCCCGGTCGCGGCCCATAGTTGATGGTTTAGGTTCGGCGCCAGCCCCAAATAGCGCCAGCGCCGGTCGCCCGCGATGCTCGTTACCATCTCGGGGCTGCCCGGCTCCGGCACGACGACCGCTGGCCAGCTGCTCGCCGACGCGCTCGGCTGGGAATTCCAGTCCAGCGGCGAGCTGTTCCGCGCCATGGCGGACGCACGGGGCGTGACGCTGGCGGAGTTCGGCGCGCTCGCCGAAAGCGACGAGCGCATCGACCACGAGCTGGATGCGCGTGCGGTGGCGCTGATGCGCACCGGCACGGGACTGGTGATGGAGGGGCGGCTCGCCGGCTGGATGGCGTTCCGCAATAGGTTCGCCAGCATGCGCGTCTGGCTCGAATCGGATAGCACGACACGCGCCCGGCGCGTCGCCGACCGCGACGGCGGCTCCGCGGCGGAGCAGCAGGCGGTGATGGCAGCGCGCGAGGCGTCGGAGGCGCAGCGGTATCGCGACTATTACAACATCGAAATTGGCTCGCGCGAGCCCTACTCGCTGGTCATCAACTCCGCTGCGCTGGCACCCAAGGCAATTGTCGCGCACATCCGGGAGGCGCTCTAATGGCGCGCACCCGCAAGCTGCAGAGCGGCATGCTGCCGGTTGCCGAGGCGGACGCGGGGCCATTCGGCTCCCCACCAAACGAGCGGGAGGTCGCGCAGCTGCTCGAGTCGTCTGTGGTCGTCATCGACAAGCCGGCGGGACCGACTTCGCACCAGGTCGCCGCGTGGGTGCGCGACATGCTCGGCGTGGGTCAGGCGGGCCACGGCGGCACGCTCGACCCGCAGGTAACCGGCGTGCTGCCGGTCGCGGTCGGCCGCGCGACACGCGCGCTGCGGGTGATGCAGGAGTCACGCAAGGAATATATTTGCGTCATGGCACACACGCAAGCAGTCGCCGAGGATACGCTGCGCGAGCAGTTCACCAAGTTCACCGGGCCGCTCTTTCAGGTGCCGCCCAGGCAGGCCGCGGTGAAGCGGCAGCTGCGCGTGCGGCGCGTCTACGAGCTGGAGCTGCTCGAGCATGCCGGCCGTGAAACTCTCTTCAGGGTCGCCTGCGAGGGCGGCACCTACATCAGGAACCTCTGCCGCGACGTTGGCCGTATCCTCGGTTCCGGGTCCAGTATGGCGCAGCTACGCCGCACCCATTCGGGGCCATTCGGCGAAGCCGACGCAGTGCCGCTGGTCGCATTGCGCGACGCGTTCGCCGCACACGAAGCGGACGACGATACCGCGCTGCGCGGGCTGCTACGGCCACTGGAGCAGCTGCTACAGGATTTGCCACGGATGGAGCTGAAGGATTCCGCGGTGGACGCGGTCTGCCACGGTGCCAACCTGGGCGGGCCGGGCGTCACCGCCGTCTCGAGCAGCCTGAAACGCGGCCAGCTGGTGGCGCTGATGACGCTGCGCGGCGAAGCGGTCGCGCTGGCACGCGCCACGCGCCACGCTGATGAGTTGCAGGGCGCCGAGGGGACGGTGGCGCGGCTCGAGCGGGTGCTGATGGAACGCTCGACCTACCCCCGGCAGTGGAAGTCGCGCACGCGGAAGTAGCTTAATTAGCGGTGCAGGGTCGCGCCGCGTGATGAAGTCGCAGACTCTCACGGGCGTGCTTGGGGGCACGGGCTTCGCGCTGGTGCTGCTCACGCTCTGGCAGGGGCTGCTGGTGCTGCCGCCGGCGCGCTTCTTCACCGCGCCCAACGCGCAGCGGCTCTTCTACCTGCACGTTCCGTCAGGAATCATGGCCTACCTAGCGTTCATTCTCGTTGTAGCTGGCAGCGCCTGGTGGCTCTGGAAGCGCGACCAGCGCGGCGACCGGCTGGCACGCTGCGCTGCCGAGCTGGGCGTCGTTTTCGGCGCGATGTCACTCGCGTCGGGAACGTTCTGGATGCGCGCCGAGTGGGGGCCCGATATCGTGATGCGCTTCTTCAGCGACATGCGGCTGGCTACCACGCTCGCAATGTGGCTGCTGCTCGTCGCATACATCGTGTGGCGGCGGCAGCCCGACTCCGAAGCGGTGCGTCGCGGCGCCGCAATTGTCGGGATGCTGGGCGTGATTTCGGTGCCGCTGTCGTATCTTTCGTCGCGCTTCCTGCGCTCCGACCATCCAGTCATAGTTGGCACCGATGACCAGGACGCGCTGGCGCCCGAGATGCGGCTGGTGCTCTACGCCGGCCTTATGGGCTTCCTGCTGCTCTTCATCGCGCTGCTGCGCACGCGACTCGAGCTGGAGCAAATGCAGGAAGAACTGCTCACGGCGCGGCTGGAGGGGATGACATAAGCGGCTCTCGCATGGCAGCGGCGCTGCTGCTGGCGCTGCTATTGCTGCCAACCTCGGCCGCTGAGGAGGTGACATTCACCGACGGAAACGCCAGCGTCGCGGTAAGCTACGACCCAGTCTTCCGCGCCGGCGAGGCGTGGTTCATCGACCTTGTGGTCGAGAACGGCGATGGCTACACGGTCGAGGCGGAGTTCGCCGGCGCCGAGCCGCGCTCGAAAAAATTGCCGGCCGGCGGTAGCGCCAGCTTCTCGTTCCCCGGCGCGACTTTTCACGGCGAGGCGTTCAACGTCCCGCTTGAGCTGCGGCTGCTCCACGGCGGTGACGTGGTAGACAACGTGACCGTATCGATTGACGTCAGTGTCCCGCCCCCCAGCGATTTGCAGTGGCTCTGGGGCGGGATGACCGTCTTCTGGATGGGAATAGCGGGCTACGCGGGCTGGCTGCACTGGCGGCAGGCAGAGCTGCGGCGGCAGCTGGAAAGCCATATTGCTGCCGCTCCCGATGGAGGGCAGGATGAGGACTGAACGCCGCACGCGGCAACCGCTACCAACCTGGGTCAAGGGGCTGCTGGCGCTCGCGATTCTGGTAGCGACGGGCGCGGTCGCATTCTACTCGGTTGACGAGCAGGTCGACTACGTTTCGGTCGAGACTGCAATCAGCGGGACCTACGGCGCGGGCGAGCGCGTCCAGGTCCACGGCGTGGTCCTGAACCAGACTCGCGAAGACTGTGAACTGGTCGAGGGCGACTACACACTGCGCGTTGACCTGAGCGGAGTAACCATTCCCGACACCTTCGCCGAGGACAAGGGCGCCACGATTTCCGGCACGCTTGTCGAGGTCGGGGGCGAGCTGGTACTGCGCGCCGAACTCATCCAGATGGGATGCCCTTCAAAATACGAGCCGGCCGAGGCATGAGGGAGCGGCTGCGTCCCGCCGGCAAGGGCGTCTTCGAGCTACCGCAACATGGTGATATGCGCGTCCCTGGCCGCATCTATTCGACGCCCGAACTGCTGGCGCACCCGGGGATGGACTCGGCGCTGCAGCAGGTCGCCAACGTCGCGACGCTGCCGGGAATCGTTGACGCCAGCCTGGCGATGCCGGACATCCACTGGGGCTACGGCTTCCCGATTGGCGGTGTCGCCGCCTTCGACGCCAGCGAAGGCGGCGTCGTTTCGCCGGGCGGGGTCGGTTTCGACATCAACTGCGGCGTGCGGCTGCTGCGCAGCGACCTTGAACTGGGCGACGTCCTGCCGCGGCAGAAGGAGCTGGTTGACGAACTTTTCAAGCGCGTTCCGGCCGGTCTGGGCTCGAAGAGCACCTTGGCGCTCTCGAACCGTGAGCTGGACGCCGTGCTTGAGCGCGGCGCGCAGTGGGCCGCCGAGGAGGGCTATCTCTGGGACCGTGACGTCGATGTGATCGAGGAACGGGGCATGCTCAACGTGGCGCAGCCGGAGCAGGTCTCCGACTTCGCGCGCAGGCGCGGCCGCAAGCAGGTCGGCTCTCTGGGCAGCGGCAACCATTTCCTTGAATTGCAGGTCGTCGAGGAGATCTTCGACGATGCGGCAGCGAAGGCGTTCGGGCTGCGCGAAGGCCAAGTAGCCGTGATGATGCATACCGGCTCGCGCGCATGCGGCCACCAAGTGTGCCAGGACCAGCTCGAGTGCGTCATAGCTGAATCGAAGCGTGCCGGCATCGAGCTGCCAGACCGGCAGCTGGCATGCGCACCGCTCGAATCGCAGGTTGCGCGCGACTACGTCGGTGCGATGTCGGCTGCTGCCAACTATGCCTGGGCCAACCGCTCGATGATTACGCATTTCACCCGCCAGGCGTTCACTCGTGTCTTCGGCACCGAGGCGGAAGCGCTGGGACTCGAAACGGTCTACGACGTCGCGCACAATATCGCTAAGTTCGAGCAGCACGGCGGCCGAGAAGTGTGCGTCCACCGCAAAGGCGCCACGCGCGCGTTCGCGCCCGGCTCGCCCGAAATCCCGGCGCAATACCGCGACGTCGGCCAGCCGGTGCTGGTGCCGGGCGACATGGGCAGCGCGTCGTGGGTGCTCGCCGGCGCCGAAGGCGCGATGCGCGACACCTTTGGGTCGGCCTGCCATGGCGCCGGCCGCGCAATGGGGCGCAAGGCGGCTGCACGCAAGTTCGACTCGAAGAGGCTGTTGAAGGATTTATGGCAGAAACAGCGCATCTACGTGCGCGCCCGCTCTCCGCGCGTCGCGGCGGAGGAGGCGCCAGGCGCCTACAAGGACGTCTCGCAGGTGGTCGAAGTGTGCCACCAGGCAGGGCTGGCGCGCAAGGTGGCGCGCATGCGGCCGCTCGGCGTCGTGAAGGGCTGAAATGGGCATCAAGCTGGGCTCGATCATCCCGGCGCGTCCCGTCGAGATTGCACAGTTGCGCGGACAGCGGCTGGCGGTCGACGGCCACAACCTGCTCTACCAATTCCTGGCGAGCATCCGGCAGCGCGACGGGATGCCGCTCGCCGACGCGCAGGGAAACACGACTTCTCATCTTTCGGGGCTGCTATTCCGGCTCTCGGCGCTCGCCGCGGAAGGGCTGCGCTTCTGCCTGGTTTTCGATGGCAAGCCGCACCCACTCAAGAAGCGCGTTCTCGATGAGCGGCGCGATCGCAAAATCAAGGCGCAGGCGGAGTGGGAAGCGGCGCTGGCCGCCGGCGACCTGGTGAAGGCGCGCACCAAGGCACAGCAGACTTCGAAGCTGACACCCGAGATGGTCGCCGAAGCACAGAAACTGCTCGACGCGCTCGGACTGCCATGGGTCACCGCACCTTCAGAGGGTGAAGCGCAGGCAGCGGCAATGCTGGAAGCGGGGGTGGTTGACGCGGCCGTTTCGCAGGACTTTGACACGCTGCTCTTCGGCGCGCCGCGGCTGCTGCGCAACCTGACCGTCTCGGGGCGGCGCAAGCTTCCTGGCCGTCAGGAGTGGGTTGACGTCACGCCGGAGGAGTTGACACTTGCCGGGGCGCTGGAAGCTACGCAGCTCACCCGTGAGCAGCTGGTCGACATGGCCATACTGATGGGGACAGACTTCAACCCCGGCATCCACGGTATCGGCCCGAAGAAAAGCCTGAAGCTGCTGCGCGAACTCGGCAGTGCCGAACCGGCGCTCGAGAAGCTGGGGCACGAGGTCGATAACCTGAACGAACTGCGACAACTCTTTCTGGAACATCCGTCGGTCGAGTTCGACCCCGTCTGGGGCGAGCCGCGGCGCGGCCGCGTCATGGAACTGCTCTGCGACCATCACGGTTTCTCGCGGCCGCGGGTCAGCGGCGCGCTGGAGAAGTTCGCGCAACCCGCCCTGCCCATTGGCCAGCAGGCGACACTGGGCGACTTCTGAAGATTTTAAGTAGTTCGAGCCAGTCGCGACACCTTCATATGGGCACTACAGGCGGACTGGGAGCGATACTGCAGGAGGCGAAGGGGCTCGATCTGTGAGCGAAAAAGCATTCGAGTTCCTGCCTATGCCGGAGCGCAGCGAGAAGCCGCGCAGCACAGGGCTGACGATGGTTATCGACACCGGGCTCGGCTACCGCTATACGGAGGATTTGCTCGAAATCTGTGCCGACTACATCGACCTGTGGAAACTGGGCTGGGCGACAACGCAGCTGCAGCCGCTCGACGTCGTGCGGCGCAAGGTGGATCTGCTGCGGTCGCACAACATCTCGGTCTGCAACGGCGGCACGCTGCTCGAGCTCTCCGAGCACCAGCAGAAGGCAAGTGAGCTTTTCGCCGAGCTGCGCGAAATGGGCGCCGACGCGACCGAACTCTCCAGCGGTAGTCTTGACATTGAACCGCAGCGTATCTGCGAGCTGATTGCCGAAGCGCGCAAAGCGGGGCTGGTGCCCTACTGCGAGGTGGGGCGCAAACTCTCCGAGCGCGACCTCGAGGCGAGCGAGTACAACGCGCAGCTGAAACAGTTCCTCGAAGCAGGCGCGGAGAAGGTCATCGTCGAGGCGCGTGAGTCGGGAGCCAGCGTGGGGCTGATGGATGACGATGGCGATGTCCAGCTGGAACGCATGCAGGCAGCGCTGGCCGGGGTCGATACCAAGCGTGTCATCTTCGAGGCGCCACGTAAGTCGCAGCAGATATTCTTCCTGCGCGAGTTCGGCCCCGAAACGAGCCTGGGCAACATTGCACCGACTGACGTGATTTCGGTCGAGACGCTGCGGCGCGGGCTGCGCGGTGATACCGTCGAAGACTTCTACTTCGTCATCGGCGAGCGCCACCTTGCCAAACGCGGCGGGAGGTGAAGCTGCATGCGCATAACCATCGAGCAGGGGCTGCCTGGCGCCGAGGCGGCCGCTGCGCGGGGCGACGCAACGGTCATCATCGATGTTATCCGCGCCTCGACCACCTACGCTACTGCACTCGCTGGCGGCGCGGAGCGCATCGTGCCCTGCGCCAGCCGTGCCCATCTGGAGGAGGTGTACCAGCGCTATCCTGAGGCACTGCGCTCGGGAGAGCGCGAATGCAAGCGCATAGATGGCTACGACCTGGGGTCGTCACCGACGGAAATGGTAACTGCCAAATTGCGCGGCAAGAAACTACTCTCGTCAACGACCAACGGCTCGCGTATAGTTGTCGCTGCTTCCGGTGCGCTTGTTGTAATCAT
>JAKURS010000026.1 GCA_022449705.1 Candidatus Poseidoniia archaeon
GCCAGCGACGAGTTCGCCGCCAGCCGGCGGCCCCCGGACCGCGAGCTGGCGCCGTACACCGAGCGCGAAAGGGCGCTTTGCAACTGGTTTGCGGCGCGCGGCGCGCTCGAGCGCGTCGAATTTGTCTCGCTGGCCGAGGAGTGGGGGCCGGCCGCCGAGGGCGCGGATATCGACGGCATCGTCGTCTCCGAAGGGACGCGCGGCGCGGCGGCGCGGCTCAACGCGCTCCGCGCCGCACGCGGGCTGGCGCCGCTGGAAGTCGTCACGGTCCCGCACCTGCTGGCGGCGGATGGCATCCCGCTGAGCGCGTCGCGCATCCGCGCCGGCGAGGTTGACGCGGCCGGCCGGCGGCGGTAACGGCCGCTCGTCGACGACATTACGCTTAAAGCGGGGTCCAAGGTGGCAACGCCACTTCGTATGGAGGCCACAGCATGGAACAGACGATTAACAGCCTGTCGCAGGAGATTCGTCAGGCGATTGCCGAGGACACCTCGGTCCCGCGCAACGTGCGCAGCAACGTCAGCAGCGCGCTCGAGACCTACCTCCTGAACACGCACGGCGAGCTGGACCTGCGGGTCTATTCAACGATTTCAATCCTCGAGGAGCAGATTAACGATACCAATATCCCGCAGTACACCCGCACGCGGCTCTTCGAGTTCATCCGTGACCTGGAGGGCGTGGTGCGCCAGTGGGAAACCAATGGCGGCGCCTGAAGCGGAAGCGGTTTGCGCCCGAACCGGGACCTGCCTGCAACCGAAGCGGAACCTATTTATCGGCGATGCCGGTCGAATCGAACCGTGAACCGTCTCCCCGCTTTTCTGGTCGCGGCGCTGCTGCTGGGGCTGCTGCTGCCGCTGCCCATCCTCGAGACGGCTTCAGCAGAGGGTGAGCGGGACATCCAGCTCTACCTCTACGAAGAGGGTGGTGATGGCTACATGCACACCCGTACCGAAGGGGGACAGGGTAACGCCAGCTCGGTGACGATAGCCGCTGGCGGAGACTTCAACTTCGCACTAACCGATGAGCAGGACCGGGGCCTGCGCGCTGCCCTGACGCTGGAGTCGTACCGCTCCGGCGCGGCGGCGCACGCCTGGGTGTGGGCCTGTGTCGACGCTCTGTTCGGCGGCAGCACGCTCGAGCTCTGGTTAATTGACGCCAGCAATCGCGAGGGAACGAGCGGCACCACGCTGGCCAGGGGCGAGATGACCGTTGACACTAACTGCCCCTCCTTCGCTGAACCGGACGCCAACGACAACGACAATTTCGACTTGGTCTGGGAATCTGGAATTGGCCCTGATTACGAGCTGGCACAGGACCGCTACGTCGTGGTGCGAGCGTACAACACCGGCGACGACGACGCTATCAAGGTGGGAATTGACAGCGGCGCCGACGGCGAGACCCCGACCAGCCTGGAGGTGACGACCAACCCGGTCAGTGAAGTCTCGCTTGAGAGCGAGGCGCTGAACCTTGCCACCCTCGATGACGACGATCGCATCGCGACCGCCAACTTCGAGCCCGAGCTGCCGGCCGAACTGGCGCAGGCGTTCTTCTCCGGCACGGCGCTGAACGCCTTCGGTGCCTACGACGTCAAGGCGCTGCGCGTCGACGTCTACGACCCCGGCGACGAGCCGGGCGACGCCCCCCGCTTCAGCGGCAGCGCAACGCTCGCGACGCGTGGCGTCGGCAGCGGCTACGTCGACTATTCCGGGCTGACCTGGCGCTACAATGACCCCGATAACCCCTCGCAGAAGCAGCAGGGTGTCGGCACTTACCAGGTGCGCGCGACGGTGGTCAACCAGCAGGATCTGGAATTCACCGCCGACTTCGCGCTGCAGATGGACCTGTACGGCGTCTACGTCGAGACCGCGCAGCCGGAGCAGACGGTCGCGGTCGGCGGCACTGCCACCTACCAGCTTCAGGTCTACAACAGCGGTGCCCAGAGCGACACCGTTGTCATCACCCCCAGCGAGACACCGGGCGACTGGACAGTCTCGCCTGATACGTGGGAGAGCGGCAGCCTGAACTCGGGCGGCAGCGACACCGCCACCTTCACGGTCGAGGTAGCCAATGACGTCGAGATGGTCGGGGACAGCACAGTCATCAGTTTCAGCGCAGAGTCGCAGACCGCACCCGCCTCGCAACCCAAAGTGTTTGCGTTGACGACCACTACCACGGTCGGCGCCGAGTATGGCGTTTCGCTCTATTTCGATCAGGACGGCCAGCATCTCACCAGCCAGCAGGTCGAGGCGGTCGCGGGCGAGTGGAACAGCTTCACGCTGATGGTTTCCAACTTGGGGCAGGCAGCCGACTCGATTGACCTGAGTGCCAGCGGGCAGCTGCCCGGCTGGGACGTCGAATTCGAGTATGAAAACGTCAGCTCGTCCGGCGTTACGGTCAACCTGCCGCGTCAGGGCGATGGCAACCATATCGCCAGTGTTACTGTGTTGGTGGAACCAACCGAGGCGGGCGAAGAGGATATTTCTTCCATCCAGCTCACGGGAACTTCGCAGGGAAACAGCAGCAAGACCGCCAGCGCGACGCTGGAGGTGACGCGCACCTTCGGCCTTTCGCTGCGGGTGGCGCAGGATGGCTCCACCAGCTACGGCAACCTGCAGCCGGGCGGCACGCAGGAGGTGCACCTGACGCTCCACTCCGAGCTGGAAGATTCGCACACCGCACGGCTCTACACACAGGGGCTTGAATCGGGCTGGTCGGCGCAGTTCAAGCAGTCGGGCCAGACAGTCACCGAGGTCGAAATCGACAGCGGCGAGAGCTTGCCGCTGGACTTGGTCGTAACGGTCGCCAGCAGCGCCAACTACCGTGACGGCGGCTATCTGGTTGAGGCGTTCGCCGAGGATGTGGGCGACCCGTTGGTGCGCTCGCGGCTGGTGCTGACATTCAACATGGCGCTGGCAGCCGACTTCCAGCTCAGCTCACCCCAGAAGCGCGCGGCCGTGGGCCCCGGGGAAGCGCACAGCTTCACGCTCGAGATTGACAATTTGGGCAACACCAACGACAACTACACGCTGCAGGCGCCATCGGTGCCGAGCGGCTGGCGCGTCAGCTTCTACGACAGCGACGGGAACTCGGTGGGTGTGCTTCCTGTGGAAGCCGGCCGCACCGAATTGGTCAAGGTGCGCGTCACAGCCAGTGACGATGTACGCAATGGCGACAGCGAGGCCATCACCGTCACCGCCACTAGCGAATTCTCGCGCGACCAGGAAGAGCTGGTTTTCACGGTCGAAATAGAGGAGGGCTTTGGCGCCCGGCTCTCGCGCACTCTGGGTGACTTGTGGTACGTCTTCGTGCTGCTGGGGCTGCTGATGGCGGTCGGCGCGGCTATGTACTACCGCTCTGAGGACTGGGAGGAGGACGAGGAGTGGGACGAGGAAAGTGATGAGCCGTCCCCGGCGCCCGCTGCCGACTCCACCGGTGACGACTGGGACGACTGGGAATAATCCCGTGGCAGCGACACTGACGTTCCTGGGCGGCGCGAGCGAGGTCGGCCGCGTGGGTGTGCTGCTCGAAGGCGATGCAGGCCGGCTGCTGCTCGACTACGGCATCCAGCCCGACGACCCGCCGCGCTTCCCGGCACCGGCACCTGACATCGACGCGCTGCTGCTGACGCACGCGCACCTCGACCACTGCGGCCTCGCGCCCGAGGTGGCGAACCGCGGGACGCCCATTGTCTCGACCCCCGCAACGCGCGACCTCGCGGTGCGGATGGCGGAGGACACGCTGCGCGTCTCCGAGAGCGAGGGCTACCCGGCGCCGTTCCCGAAGGCGGCGATTGGCGAGCTGCTGCGGCAGCACCGTTCGCTGGTGCCGGGGCGCAGCGCGTTCCACGGCGGCTTCGAGTTCAACATCCGCAACGCTGGCCACATCCCGGGGGCCGGGATGTTCCACTTCCCCGAGCTGGATTTCCTCTTCACCGGTGACCTGCACACCGTTGATACCGGCCTGACGCGTGCCGCGCAGCCGGTGAAGTGCCGCACGCTCGCCATCGAGTCAACCTACTCAGGCCGCGAGCACCCCGAGCGCGAGGAGGTCATCGACGATTTGCTCTCCGCGATTGACGCCATCGTCAGCCGCGGCGGTCGTGTTATCCTGCCCGCCTTCGGGCTGGGGCGCAGTCAGGAGCTGCTGATGCTGCTCGCCGGGCAGGGCTACGAGGTGTGGCTCGACGGGATGGGGCGCGATATCGCGCGCATCCTGCAGAAGCACCCCGGCGCGCTGCGCAACGTCGGCGGGCTGAACCACGCGCTGAAGCAGACGCGCTTCGTGCGCCACTGGCGCATGCGGGAGCAGGCGCTGCACGGCGACGTCATCGTCACGACGGCAGGCATGCTCAGCGGCGGGCCAGTGATGCACTACATGCAGGAGCTGCGCCACGACGAGAAATCAGCGCTATTCCTGACCGGTTTCCAGGTCCCCGGCACTAACGGTCACCACTTGCTCGAGACCGGCAGGATGCGGATGGAGCGCGACCCCGAGTCGCCCGCTTTCCGCCTCGACTGCGAGGTGGCACAGTTCGCCCTGAGCGGCCATGCCGGGCATACGCAGCTGCTGGAGTTCATCCGCGGCTGCGATCCCGAGTGCGTTATCCTCTACCACGGTGACGACCGGCAGCCGCTCGCGGATGACCTTGACTGCGAGGTCATCCTGCCCGCAGAGGGGAAGCCGCTTCAGCTCTCGTCGAGTTCGTAGTCGGGACCGGCGAACATCCGCAGCACCCCCAGCAGCAGGAAGGCGGTCATGGCGGTGAAGACGATGCCGTAGAGCGAGTCCAGTTCGAGCGAGTTAGCGATGCGGCCAGTGGTGTAGCGCGCGACCCAGGTGTTGATTTCCAGGATGACGCCGCCCAGAAGCGCCGTAAGGCCGAGCATGATGGCGAGGTGCACTCCGTAATGCCCCATCAGCGACGCCAGCGTGGATTGAACGGCCCCCTGCTCGTCCGTGGAGAGCAGGCTGCCGGTGGCGCCGGCAGGCTGGAACTGGATGACGTAGTTTTCGTACTTCAGCGCCGCCAGCGCCAGCTCGATGTAGAGCAGGAAGCCGATTCCGTAGCGCACCCCTCCCTCGAGCGTTGCAACCCGCTCGCCGGTGTGCAGGTATCCGACTGCAATCGCCAGGATGATCGAGAGCGTAATCGGCAGCGTCCGCCGCTGCCAGATACCGTACGCGCCGAGTGCCAGTGACGAGCCGAACACCAGCATGGTCACGTGGCCGAACCAGAGCCCGGCACGCTCCTGGGCCAGCCATGGGTCGGCGTAGCGCACGTAGTTTTCGGTCTGGTAGGCGATATAGGGGCCGAAGAAGTACCACGCCGTCCCCACCACGATGCCGAAGAGCAGCAGCCGGTTCCAGGGACGCAACAGCAGCGTAAACAGATAGAGCGCGAAGCCAGCCAGGAAGCCGCCAATCACGAAGTCGTGCGCCGCCGGGTCGAAGGCAGGATAGTAGTTACGCGCGTATTCGGTAATCAGCGACTGCTGCGGGTCGTGGAACCCGAACCAGAGCGTCCCCATCCAGAGCAGGCAGGCGGATGCGAGCACCCGCAGGGCGAGCAGCAGCGGGTAATCACCCAGCAGGTCGCGGTAGTCGATGACCTGCTCGACACGCGGCAGTCGTGCGGTCCAGCTCAGCGTTGCACCCCTGCCAGTGCCAGGTTGACCGGGTCTCCCGGCTTCCAGTCGCCGAGGTGGACGCCCCAGCTGCGCAGCTCGGAGATGGTGTTATCGCGCTCAATGCGCGCCGTCTCCTGCGCCAGAGCGAGCTTGGTGCGGACCTCAGGGCTGGTGCCGGGGCGCGGTGCAAAGCGGCCCAGCCTCGCCTCCAGCTCCAGGCTCGACGGGGAGACGACGGTCAGCGCGTATCCCCGCGTCAGCGCCAGCGTGAATGCATCCGGCAGTGTATCGTCGTTGTCGAGCGCGCTGAAGAGGATTATCGGAGACCCGGACGGGATGTAGGGCAGCAGGTCCTGGATGACCAGCTTCAGCGGCAGCTCTCCCTCCGCCTTCGCGTCAGCCAGTGCTGTCAGGAGACGGTGCAGGTGCGTCTCGCCGCGTCCCAGGTGGACGGTCGCGGTGCGGCTGCCGTAGACCGTCAGCCCGACGTTGTTGCGCGCCCGCAACAGCTGGTCGGCAAAGGTTGCCGCAGCGCGGCAGCACATCTCGAGCGGATTGTCGGTCGGGCTGCCGAGGCCACTGACACCGCGCGCGTCGAGCAGCAGGAAGATGTCCAGGATGTCCTCGTGCTCGGTCTCGTTGACCATCATTTCGCCGGTGCGCGCCGTCGCCTTCCAGTTCACCTTGCGCAGCGAGTCGCCCGGCAGGAACTCGCGCAGCGAGTAGAACTGGGTCCCCTCGCCGACCGAGTAGATTGGCATCGCGCCTTGGTAGAGTTTGGGGTTTTTGCCGCCCAGGATTTCCGAATCCAGAGGCTCGATGCGCGGGAAGACCGAGAAGGGCTCCAGGGCTTTCTCGTGCCGCTCGCTGTAGAACAGGTCAAACGCGTCCTTGACCCGCAGTCGCACCGGGCCGAGGTGGTAGTGGCCGCGCAACGGCACCTGGACGGTGTAGGTGAAGCTCACCTCCTGCTGCCGCTTAAGGTAGAGCAGCGTGTAGTTGGAACCCCGCACCAGCCGGGCCTGTGACGGCAGCTCGTCGTAGATTTCGACGAATCCCCCGAGAAGGCCGTGGTTGCGCAGCCGGAAAGAGATTTCCAGCTCGCCATCCTCGAATATATTTTGCGAGCTGGCGGTACGCTCGACCGTCACGCGTGGCATCCAGAGATTCAGGAAGCTGGCGAGGAACAGGAAGCTTAGCATCACGATGCCGACCGAGATGAAGAGGTAGTTGAGCAGCACCAGCCCCGAGAGCGCCAAGAAGCCGCCGCAGCCGGCAAGCGCGGTCGCTTTCCGGCTCCACATTCAGGCAAAACCCTGCGTCGTCGGGACCTCGACTTCCTGCAGGATTTGCGAAATGATTTCCTCGGGCTGGACACCCTTGATGCGTGGCTCCGGCTTCAGGATGAGGCGATGCCGCAGCGCGTGGATGACGAGCCGCTTGACGTCGTCCGGCACGACGTAGTCACGCCCGTTCAGGACCGCCAGTGCCCGCGTGAGCTTGAACAGCGCCTGCGTGCCGCGCGGGCTGGAGCCGACTGCGACGCGTGGGTCCTCACGGGTGCGGTTGACAATCTCGACCATGTACTCGATTATCTTCTCGTCCACCTTCACTTTCTCCAGCGATACCTGCATCCGCACTAGTTTCTCCGGTGACGCCAGTGCGCGGACATCGTGCTCGTCCTTCATTCGCTGCATGCGCTTGACGATGATGGCGCGCTCGATGGGGCGGCCGGGGTAACCAATCGAGAGCTTCATTATGAAGCGGTCCAGCTGTGCCTCGGGCAGTGGATAGGTGCCCTCCGACTCGATGGGGTTCTGGGTCGCGACGGTGATAAACGGCTGTGGCAGCTGGTGCGTGTGCCCTTCCAGCGTCACTTGGTGCTCCTGCATCGCCTCCAGCAGCGCGGCCTGCGTCTTGGGAGGCGCGCGATTGATTTCGTCCGCCAGCAGGATGTTGCAGAAGAGTGGCCCGGGGCGGAACGCGAAGTCGTTTGTCTTGCGGTCGAAGATGTATATGCCGGTGATGTCGGCCGGCAGCAGGTCGGGGGTGAACTGCACCCGCTTGAACTCGCACCCCAGCACGCGCGCGAAAGTGTTCGCGAGCAGTGTCTTCGCCAGGCCGGGGTTATCTTCGAACAGGATGTTGCCACCCGCCATGACGCCAACCATCACCAGTTCCAGCACTGGCCGCTTGCCGAGCACCACTTGCTCCACCTCACCCAGAATCCCTTCCGCCAGCGCGTGGGTCTCGCGCAACTGCTCATCCATCAGGTAGGTCTGGCTGACCGCGCTCTCCGCCTCTTTCGCACCGTCATCTTCCGTCTGCTCTTTTTCACTCACTTGCGCCACCTGCTGACTGCTTCCAGCACCAGTTCCGGCCGCAGACTTGCGTCCCTATTTACAATAAACCGCACCAGTATTTCGTCGTCCAGCAACTTTTCCAGTCGCGACTGCGGCAGCAGCTCGAACTCCTCGCGTGCATAGCCGTGCGCGATGCGGACGCGGTCCAGGAACACCTCGCGAATGGTGTCGGGATGAACGTAGTGCGCGTGCGGCACCCGGTAGCGGCTGCTGCGCCCGAGCCAGAGGTTGTGCAGGTGGCGCCACGGGAGCGGGTTGCGCGTGTACATCAGCGCCACCTCGGCACCAAGCAAGATGGCGGCCAGGAACACGACGCGCGCCACCTCGTTGCTGCCGGCGAAGACAATGTAGCCGAAGAGCTGCACATAGACCAGCGAAAAGAAATCGGGCTGCAGGTGGCGGCTCTCGTCGAACAGCAGCGTCGCGTTGCTGCCCCTGGCGAGGTAGCCAATGAGCGCACGTGCAAAGTCACGGTTATCAAACTCGCCGTAGAGCGAGTTGATGAAGAGGCTCGGGTCGGAGAGTAGCACCATGCGCCCGCTGCCGATTTCCACCTCGGCCATGATGACCGCACCGCCAACGGAAAAAGTCCCTTCGTCGGGGTCGCCGAAACCGTTGGAGTTAAGGTCGATGAACCCCTGCTCGGAGGAGCGCAGCAGTGGAATCGCCTTGCCCCCTTTGGAAACAGTCAGCGCAGTCGGCTTCGAGAGCAGCAGCTGCCCGCTGAACCCCAGCCCGGGCAGGTCGGCGTCGGCGACGACGTAGGAGGCGTTGTGCGGATGGACCGGCTCGTCCCAATGGTTCATGTCGTAGAGCTGCTGGCCGAAGAAGCTGGCACCGACCGAGTAGAGCCCGGAGATGGCGGAGTTGCCGTGGCCGAAGTCGTCCGCCAACAGCACCCTTCCGCCCTGTCTGACGAACTCGTGAATCGCCTTCGCCTCCGGCTCGGTGTAGCCGCGCTCAACGCCCAGGATGAGCAGCACTGTCGCGTTGCGCTGCACGCCTGTCAGTTCATCCAGCGCCAGTGGACTGGAGAGTAGCGCCTGCGCCGCGTATCCCTCGGCGCGCATATCGCTCGCGAAACTGGAGAGGTCGTTCCAGTCTTCGCCCCACGCCGAGAGCTGTGACGGGTTCTGCGAGCGGGTTGCCAGCTCGGGGTAGACAGCGCCGATGATGAGTAGCGCCGCCGCCAGTGCCGTCAGCTTGAGACCGTAGCGGTTCCACCAGCCGCTCAGGTCGCCCACCTCCGCATCCAGCGACTGGTGCGAGCCACGAACCCTTGCTCGAGCGCCCCCTCCAGCTCCCGCTCGACCCCTGACAGCGTTTCCAGGGCCTCGCTGCACCAGAGATTGTACGAGCCGTCGCTCCAGGTCATCCCGAACTCGTCGACCACCTGCGGCTTGACCCCTGAGTAGCGCGCAATCTCGAACAGCTGCGTCATGAGGCCCACCCCTTCGGGGGAAATCGGCAGCGCGCGCGAAAGCACCTTGCGGAATTCGCGCGCGGTCTGCGTCGGCCGACGCAGGAAGCCGTACCGCTCCAGGATACTGGTGAGCTGGTGGTAGGACTGGATGATGATGCGACGATAGTCATCCTCCTCGTTCATCTGCTGTTGCATCTGCCGGATGAGGTTGCGCAGCTCGTACTTGTGCCGCTGTAGCCAGTAGAGGTAGTAGCCGGTTACTATCAGCGCGATGGGGATGCCGGCCAGCAGCGGCAGGTAGTGGCTCCAGTCAGTGCCGGGGACAACTACGATTTCGCGCTCAACGTGTGCCGCCCCTTCGGTCGCGGCCCAGGTACCTGCGCCACCAAAGCTGCCGTTGACACGCATGTATTCTGTCCCGGGCCGGAATTCAACCACTAACTCGACAGTTCCGTCGGCGCCGGTGACCAGTGTCGCGTTCTGCGTGTCTACGACCTGCTCCAGCTGGTCGAACAGTATGACTTCCAGCTCCACGATCTCGGCTGCGAGCGGTGTTCCGTCGTCCTCCTGCAGAGTCGCCGTCAACGTCACGTTGCTGCCCGGCTGCGCCACCGCCGGGTCGGCCGCCAGCAGCAGTTGCGTCGCGACGTATATCGTTACCTCAAGGCTGCCACTTGCGCCGCTGTGAAACTCATCGCCCAACCAGCTGAATGTGAGCGTGTGGTTGAGCCGGTAGTGTGACGGGATGGTGCCGTTAGCGCGGTAGCTGCCGTTTCCGAGGTAGCTTACGCTGAAATCGTGCGCGTCCAGCCGCGCCGTGACATTCCCCTCGAGCGGGTTTCCCATCTCGTCCATCAGCATCCCGCCAAAGATAACAGGATGGCCCCGCAGTAGCATTCCGTTACCGCTGCTTGCGTTGAGCTGGCTGAATTGCGAAGTGCCGCTGACCCGGAAAAGCGCTGGCGCACTGCTGTGATTAGCGAGGTAAGACCGCGCACCGCCATAATCTGCAAAGGCGCTGCCGTGGCCGGTCGCCACATCGGCTGGTACCTGCCCGGTGAAGGCGAAAACGCCGTTCGTGTCGCTCATGACCGGCTGCGCCAGCCATGTAGCACCAGCGGGGTCGCGCAGCTCCAGCACCAGCTCCGCGCCGGCAACAGGCGCCCCGAGCAGGTCGGTTATCATCCCGCTGACCGCTACGTCGTAGCCGCGTATCGCGTCGGTCGCCAGCAGTGTGATGCTCACCGGCGACTGCGGGATTACCTGCATCTCGGCAGCCGAGCCATGCAGGTAGCCTCGTTCCGGGTGCGTTACCAGCACGTCGAATGGTTCCGTAGTAGTGGCCGTGATTGGCATCTCGAGTGGGAAGTTGCCTCCGGCATCGGCGTAGATAACTGGCAGTGACACGTCATCCCACAGCACCTCCAGTTCGGCGAAGGGGAGTCCCTCGCCCTGATCATCAGTCAACCGTCCCACCAGCGTGAAGTTCTCGCCCCTGACACCGTTGCATTCCCACACCGTGCCGTTTTGCATACAGTCCGGGAATGTGAGGAAGGTATCGGTCTCGACCAGGATTTGAGCCACCGCATAGCTTCCGTTGAGCGTCAGGGTAGTGTTGAAAAACGCCTTTGCGGCATGCGCACCGTTGTCCGCATCGCTGATGTCAAGCAACAGCAGGTACTGGCCGTTCGAGTCGGTGACGGCAGTCCCCGTCCAGCGCGAGTCCCATTGCAGTGCCACCTCCACACCTTCAACGGGAAGGCCCCGGTTGTCGGTCAGGTTACCACGCAGGGTAGCCCCACCGTCGCGGCTGGTACTGAGTGACTCGAGCGTAATCGCAGTCCAGCCGCGGATGGTGACCGGCTCGCTCAGGACCGCTGCCGGGTGGTAGCTGTCGCCGGAGTAGGTCACAATGAGTGATGTATTGCCCGGCGTAGCGTTGCCCGCTACCTCGAGTAGTGCCTGCCAGTTGCCGTTGCCGCTAACTGGCAGCGTCACAAACGGCTGGCCTCCAAGCGCCAGCGTCAGCGTGCCAGTCGGCGGGACGATTTCGTTGCCCTGAAGGGTCCCGTTAATCAGGTAACTGGTATTACTGAGCAGAATCTCCGGCAGCTCGACCGAGAGGTCAACATTACCATCAATTACGTCGGTCCAGCCAGCCGCCCCGGCAGCTGATACGAACGGGGTGCCGTTCCAGCTGGCATTAAGCGAATAGTTTCCTGGAATCTCAGGCAAGTCAATCGTGAATACGAAGCTACCGTCGCTGCCGGTCGTGGTGTTGAGTCTCAGCCCCTGCCAGCTCAGGTTTACGACCGCACTCACCACGGCGATGTTGCCCTGTTCGCGCAGCTGGCCACTGATGACCGTGGTGCCGTTAAGCGGAGAAGTGGGCTGCACGCTCAGTGTCAGGTTGCTGTAGCCATGCACCGCCAGCGGGAAAGCGGGCGAGTAGCTCTCCCTCAGTACAGTGCTGACATTAATTTGCG
>JAKURS010000027.1 GCA_022449705.1 Candidatus Poseidoniia archaeon
CGGGTGAGACTGTCCAGTCGCCCGGTGTCTCGCTGGGAGTGATGACTACGGAGTCGCTCTGGGCACCGCTGTTGTAGACTTGGAGCTGGTAAGTGACAGTGCCACCGACCGCGACCGTCTGCTCCGGCTGCGCGGTCTCGACGTAGACGCCGTACGGGTCCATCTGCAGCTCGAAATCGGCCGGGAATTCCAAGTCCTGCTGATTGACCACAGACACGCGCACCGAGTAGGTGCCGACGCCCTGCTGCTGCTCCGACGGGTGATTCTCAGCGTCGTTGTAGTGCCAGGTCAGCCCGGAGAAGTCGATGTAGCCGCTGTCACCGCGCTCCGCGACCGCCGCGCTGCCGCTGAAGCGGGGAGCGTCGCCCGGCTCGTCACCCGGGTCATAGACGTCGACGCGTACCGACTTGACGTCGTAGGCGCCGAAGGCATTGAGGGACGCACCGGAGAAGAAGGCTTTCGCCAGGGCAGCCGGCAGGGAAGGCTCGAAGTTCGAGGTCGCGATGCGGTCGTCGTCATCGATGGTGGCGAGGTTCAGCGCCTCGCTGTCGAGCGTGATTTCGCTCACTGGGTTGGTGACCACTTCCAAGCTGGTTGGGGTGTCACCGTCGGTGCCGCTGTCAATCCCCATCTTGATACCGGCGCCACCGGTATTCTGCGCTTGCACCACAAGGTAGCGGCCCTGTTCTATCTCATACTTCCCATCGGAATCTGGAATTCCCGATTCCCAAGTCAGATCGAAATTGTCGTTGTCGTTGGCGCCCGGCTCATCGATAGAGGGGCAGTTAGTGTCAACGGTCATTTCGCCCTTGGCCAGGGTGGTGCCGCTCGTTCCCTCACGGTTGCTGGCGTCAACCATCGAGAACTCGAGCGTGCTGCCGCCGAACAGAGCGTCGACACAGGCCCACACCCAGGCGTGCGCCGCCGCGACGCCGGAACGGTACGAGTCCAGCGTCAGGGTAGCACGCAGGCTCTGGTTCTGGTCATCTGTGAGTGCGAAGTTAAAATCAGCACCACTGTCAATCGTGACTGAGACGGCATCGCCATTATTGCCGCTGGGCAGGGTGTGCATATGGCCATCACCGCCCAGCGCGTACAGATAGAGGTTGATATTCCGCTCGCCCTCCCCCGAAGCCATCTGGATGACCGGGAACGGCAGCAGCAGGCCCAGCATCAACGCCGCGACCAGAAAAGCGGGGAGACGGTTCACGGGTCGATTCGACTGGACACGATGATAAATAGGTTCCGCTTCAGGCTCCGCCGTTGGTTTCCCACTTGCGCACCACGCTCTCCAGGTCGCGGATGAACTCGAAAAGTCGCGTGCGGGCATGCTGCGGGATGTTGGTGTCGTTAATCTGCTCCTCCAGCACCGAGATGGTCGAGTAGACTCGCAGGTCCAGCTCGTTGCGCGTGTTCAGGAGGTAGGTCTCGAGCGCGCTGCTCACGTTGCCGCGCACGTTGCGCGGGACTGAGGTATCCTCGGTAATCGCTTGGCGGATATCCTGCGACAGGCTGTTAATCGTTTCTTCCGTGGCCACGAGAGTGCCTCCATACGAAGTGGCGTCGCCACCTTGGGGTTCCCTATAAGAGTGATGTCGTCGACAGAGAGCGACCGGCCGCTACTGCCGCTGCCCTTCTGTATCAACCACGCCGGCGCGGATGCGCGAGGCGCTCAGCGGCAGGCCATCCTCCGCCAGAAGGTGAGGGACCTCTATTATTTCCAGTGGCGGAAGGCCGCGTGCAGTGCGGAGAGCGTTGAGCCGGCCAGCAGCGTCTCGCGTCCCCTCGGAGACGACGATGCCGTCGATGTCCACGCCTTCGGCAGCTGGCCCCCACTCCTCGACCAGAGGCACGATTTAAATGCGTTCTAGTGCGCCGCGTGCCGCGAACCACTCGCGCAGCGCCGCCTCGCGCTCCCCGTACGGCGCCAACTCGCGGCCTGGCGAGCGACGGCTGGCGGCAAACTCGTCACTGGCGAGGCCGATTACGAGCGCCTCGCCCGCCGCGAGCGCTGCCTCGAGCAGCCGCGCATGACCGGCGTGCAGGACGTCGAAAGTGCCGCCGAGGCAGACGCGCTTCATCACCGCCATAAGAGGCTCTTCGTAATACAATTGGCGGCACCCTTATCAGCGCGCCGGATTCGCGCCGCACGTGGGTGAGGCGACCACGACGACGATAGCTGTTGGCGGCATGACCTGCAGTGGCTGTGCTGGAAACGTGCAGCGAGCGCTGGAGGCAGTCGCGGGAGTCGCCTCGGCCAAGGTGGACCACGTCGAGGGCAGCGCCAATATCGCACACTCAGGCGTTGCACAAGGTGAACTCGAGGCAGCTGTGGTCGGCGCAGGCTACTCCGCCGGCGGCGAAACAGCTGGGGTGGACGCACTGCACCAGCTCGGTGGTGCGCTGGCGGGCGATGCTGTGGGCGCTGTCGGCTTCCACTGGAACGACGGGGCGACCTGGCGGCAATCGGCGAACAACACCAAGTGGTGCCTCATCGGCTGCAGCATCGGCGAGTTTGGGACGCTGGCCTACTACCAGTGGGCACAGTGGCCGCTGGAAGTGGCAATCGGCACGACCCTCTTCTGGTTTCTGGTGGTGCTGCCGCTCATCAACGGTCTCGCGACCTCGGTCGCGCTCGAGACGGTACTGCTGATGCGGGGGCAGATGGATTTCGCCAACGCGCTCTCGACCGCGTTCGGGATGAGCTTCATCTCGATGCTGGGAATGGAAATCGCGATGGAGGCGACTGACTGGCTACTGACCGGCGGCATCGGCATGACATGGTGGGTCATCCCACCGATGCTCGTTGTAGGCTTCCTGACACCGTGGCCCTACAACTACTGGCGGCTGAAGAAGTTCGGCGCGGCGTGCCACTGATGGTACCCCATGAATTTTAATGCCACTCGTCGTTCGTGAGAACGTGAGAAAAACAGCACCTCTGGCATTTGCACTGCTCCTACTTGCCTCCAGCCTTACAGGTTGCCTAGGTGGAGATGACATTGAAGACAAAAAACCAGAAGAAGAAAACGGAAAGCCTGAAGTCACTATGCAAATACTTACGGAACATCCGATACGCTGTATGAACACGGTTTTCGATAAGTTCATCAATGTTTTTGGAGTTTATGTCGCAGCTCCTGAAGAAGCACCTTTAGATTATTTCAATCATACTGCAAATGTATTGGCTCAATACATAGACAATGACGAAGATGGTGTGCCAGACGATCCTGCCGTCTTAGCACATTTAGTTGAACGCAATTTTATTGTTCCGGTATGGAGCATAGATGACCGCGAAGATTTCTGGGAGGAAGCAAGAGGAACATATTGTGAGGATAATACAGGCATGGCCGCTAGCATGTACTACAATGGAGACGACTGGGCAATCGGTGGTATTGAAGAAGCCGGAACATGGGATGGGAACCTCGAAGAGGTCTGGCATATTGTGTCGGTTGGATGGTATGCCGTTTATCCTGAATATTTTGGTGTGGAATTCTCAGATTCGGATGAGGTCATACCCTCAAATCTTACTGATGCAATGGATGCTGCCCGGGGTGGCCAATTCATGTCAATACCAGATGAATATCCCGAAGATGCTTGGTATGCCTACTACGATGACACTTGTGATTATCATTGCCAAGCTCACGAATATTTTTACTGGATCCTGATGTCAAACTTCGGTGCTTTGGATTCCTCACTTACCACCAAATGCGAAGATAGCAAAGATGAGTGGAATGTTTGCACTAAAGCCGAATTGGAGCAAACTGATGTTATTGCATTCGATCTGCTCAACAATCACGATTTCAACCTTCCAACCAATATACCCGATGGCAGTTATATGAATTTTAACGAGAACAATAATTCTGATGATTAGTATTTAAAGAAACAGCTGCCAACTGCGGTCTAGGACCTGGACGAAGGCGGCTGAAGAAGTTCGGCGCGGCGTGCCACTGAACAGTTCGGCTTTAATATCTCTATGATTTCGCGAGAACCATGGGTGAGACAGAATCGATGGCAGCGGCCGGGACTGCGGGCGGCAGCCGCTTCTCCCGCATCCTGATGGGAATCCTGGGCCTGCTGCTGGGATTCCTGATGATTTCGGCGACCCTGTATCGATTGATGGAAGTGGGCTCAGCGCTCGATAGTAGTGAGATTCCAGACGAGATTGCAGGTTCAATCCCGACTTTGCAGGCGCTGTTCTACCTCGTGGCGGCCTTCTGCCTCGCCGTTATCATCTCCTCGATTGCGACCTTCATCAACTCTGCGTGGGCGCGGAAGGCGCTCCTTGGCAGCACGGGGGCGATGTTCGTCCTGCTGGTCGGTTGTGGAATATATGAATACAGCATCATCAACGAACTGTACGGAGGCCACCTTGCAGATGCTGAAGAAATACCATGGCGAATGAAGCCAATGACCACCTTTTCGATGCTGATGGCCTACGCCAGCCTGTTCTTCGGTGGCCTGATATGGCTCATCGACTACCTCGGTCGCGGCAGGGGTGAGGCCCCCGCCGCGAAGGATGGCGACTGAAGCGCCCCGCCGCGTCACGCAAAATCGCGTTCCACGACCTTAATATAGCGGTTGACCCCGCACGGCCATGCGCATGTTACAGGCGCTGCTGCTCTCTTCGGTGGCACTGCTGGCTGCCGCAGCACTGCTGTGTGCGCCTGCTACGGCAGAGGAAGAGTTACAGCCGGTTGTCCTCTCGGCGGGGCTGCCGGCGCAGCACATGTATCCAACGCTCACCGCGAGCGATGATACGCTGCACGCGGTGTGGGTCGGCGGACAGGTCGGCTGGAACAAGTCAATGGACATCTGGTATTCACGCTCGCTTGACGACGGTGAGAACTGGGACCAGCCGCTGCGACTCAACGCCGGCCATGCATCCGTGCTCTACCACCAGCAGAAGCCGGCACTGGTCTCCGAGGGCGACAACGTCTACGTTTTCTGGAAACCGCGCTCTGAGCCAATGCGGTTCGTGATGGCCGCCTCGCACGACGGCGGGCTGACCTGGAGCGGCGAACGCGAGGCGCTTGCGTGTCCCGACAAGCGGGCGTGCGAGTTCCCCGCCGCGGCGATTGACGGGCAGGGGGTGCTGCACCTGGTCTGGCAGCAGGCCAACGCGAGCCATGAGACGCGCTTCACCAGCCTGAAGCAGCTGCACGGCATCTCGAGCAGCGATGGCGGCGGCAACTGGAGCGAGCCGGTCGTGCTCAACCCGTTCGACCGAGGCAACCGGCAGCGCGAGCCGGAACTGGGCTACCCCTGCGAATGCTGCGCGCCCGGCATCACCGGCGACCCCAACGGCGGCATCCATCTCGTCTACCGAAACGTCTCTTACTGGCCCGGCAACGAGACCTGGTTCCAGACCATGGAATACCTGCGCTGGGACGGTGAGAGCCAGCCGCAGGCGAGTCTGCGCGTCTCCCCCTACTGGATTACCGGCGGGGTGGTCTGCCCCGAATCGGGGCCGGACGTCGTGGTACAGCCTGACGGATCTGTGCTGGTGGCATGGAGCCATAACTCCAGAGCCAGCCACGCTACCCTGCAGGACGGCGCCTTCTCGCCACCGTCAGTGCTGGGTGGCGGCTTCCGGCCGATGCTCCAGTCCGACTCCACTGGCATCACGATGGTCTGGATGGCCGGCGGCAGCAACATCTCGTTCAGCGTCAGTGGCGGGAATACTACACTCCTCGTACTGGAGGGAAAGCAGATTGAGCCCGACCTGGCGGGCGGCGTCACCATCTTCCGCACCGACACCAGCGGTGAGTGGGAAGTAGCGGTGTTGCCTCTGCCAGCCGGTGGCAAAACACCTGGCGGGGAACTGCCGGAGGAGCCACCCCGCGCGGTCGCCACCGTCGGCGAGCCGGCACCCAGCTTCACGCTGGTCGATACGGAGGGCAAAATCTTCTCGCTGGCCGATTACCGCGGGCAAGTAATCGTGCTCGAAATTATGGCGACATGGTGCAGTATCTGCGCCTCGACCGCCGCTGATACACTGACTCCACTACAGGCGCAAATCGACAACGGTACGCTGGTGGGCGTCGCCATCATCTCGGTCGGCGCCGACCGGCTCGAGACTAACACCATGCTCGCCGAACTGGCGGTCGAGGAGGGCTACGGCTGGCGCCACGCCATAGACACCGATGGTGCGACCATTGCCGAGAACTACGAGGCGATGCCAGTGCCGCGGCTGGCAGTCATCGCCCCCGACGGTAACGTCGCTTTCCTGCACCGCGGCTACATCTCACTGGTCGACCTGCGACCGCAGGTCGTTGCGGCGCAGGACGCAGGCGTGCCGGAGGAGCCGCAGGCGGGCGAGCCGCTGGACGAAGGCAGCTCCATCCCGGCGCTGCCACTGGCTGGTGCCGTCGGTGCGCTGGCGGTCGCGGCGCGATGGCGAAGGCCACTTTAGCGGGGGGCGACTGGCACAACATGGACGATAAGTTGCGGGCGGCGCTGCCACTGCTGGTACTGGGGTGCGGCTGCTACGGCGGCGCAGCACTCGGCTGGACCGCGGGCGCTGCCGCCAGCTCGGCGGTGCTGCTCTGGCTCTTCTCGATGTATCCGCTGCTGATACTGGTCGGCGCCGGCTGCCTAGCCGCTGGCTGGATACGGTGGAAACAGTGATGGCTACGCGCGGCGCAGCCGTGCTGCTGGCACTGCTGCTCCTGCCGGCCGTGCCCGCCAGCCTGCCCGATGACGCGCCGGAGCAACGGCTGGCGCTGGTCGAGTATTTTACCGCGACGTGGTGCCCGCCCTGCGTGCAGGGCGACCTGGCACTCGAGGCGGTGGCCGACATGGACGATGTAGCGGTGCTCGCCTACCACCCGCTCGAGGACGACCCGTTCGGCTCGCCCGCTATCGAGGAGCGACTGGAGCTCTACGAGGTCACCGGCTTCCCGACCTTCGTTATCAACGGCGGCGGCCGGCTCGAGGGCGCCAGCAGCCAGTCGGGCACCGAGGAGCAATACCGCCAGCTCTTCGCGGCGAACCCCCCGGCCGAAGGCGTCGGCGTGCGCGTCGCCGCACCGCAGGTCGCCAACGGCAGCGCAACGCTGGCGGCGCAGGCAACCGGCGCGCTGCCGGAGGGCGACGGCTGGGAGCTCTGGCTGGTGCTCTACGAGGACCACCGCTACTGGTATGGCTGGGACGGCGAAGGCAACGGCTCGAACGGGATGCGGCTGCACCGCTGGACCGTCCGCGCGATTGCCGAACCGGAGCCGCTCTCGGCGGAGGCGGTCAACCGCACGCTCGCGCTCGACGCAAACTGGGACCGCAAGAACCTGGGCGTGGTGGCGTTCATCCAGAATAACGCGACGCTCGAGGTGCTGGTAGCGGGCTTCAATGGACCGGAGTTTCACCGTGCTGAAGAAGAGCAGCCATTGCCGGCGCCGGGTGCACTACTGCCGGTGCTCTCGGTCGCGGCGCTGCGGCGCTGGCACAACCGTTAAAGGCGCGTCCGCGAGACCGCCACCATGCGCCTGCTCGCACTTCTTGCGCTGATGCTGCTGGTTCCAGTGGCAGCAGCCGAGGCGAACCACAATCCACAGGAAGTGGACGACGGCGACCTGTTCCAGGCGTGGATTGACGTAGACGAATCCTACGAGGAAGTGAAATTCTACGTCTGCACGCTGGCGGAGCCGTTCACCTGCTACGCGCCGCAGAAGGTGCCGCGCGAAGAAGCAGAGGCGAACGGCGGTGGCAGCTACCGCTACAGCTTCACGCACGAGGTGGACGAGGGGACCTACCCCGGCTACCGCTACGAGCTCTGCACCGGCGACTGCAAGGACAATAACCGCACCAAGGCGCCCGCCGGCGCCGATGACCAGCAGTACCCGGAGCTGGAGGTCGTGGACCTGAACGACAGCGGCAGCTACTACTTCAAGGTCGAACGCAAGGCCGCCCCGCCCGCCGAGGAAGAGGACGAAGGGCTGCCAGCACTCGCACTGCCGGTCGCCGCAATCGCGATCGCGTGGGTCGCGCGAAGGCGCTGAACGCCGGAACAGCCGTAATATCACCCCCGCCTGCACCGTCCGATGAACCCGGGCGACCTGCTGCTGCACCTGAACCCACTGCTGCTGCTGGCGTCGCTGGCTGCCGGGGCGCTGCACCTGCGCGACGGCGACCCGGAGAAGCGGCTGCTGCAGCGCGTCTCGCTGGGGCTGCTGCTGGGGTCACTGACCGCCAGCCTGCTACTGCTCGGCTCCTACTTCTACCGCACCGCGCTCGAGTTCGAGTATGTCGCCGACTACTCGGCCATCGAGCTGCCGCTGCGCTACAAGCTGGCGGGCGTCTGGGCCGGCCGCGACGGGACGCTGCTCATCTGGTGCTGGGCCGCCGCGCTGGCGCTCAACTGGGAGCTGTGGCGCGGCGCGAGCGGTGACGCAGGCGGCAGCTCCGCGAGCAAGGATGCGCGTCGCCGCGGTGACGCGCACCAGCAACGGGTGCTGGTGCTCTTTGCTTCTGGCATCCTGCTGGCGCTGGCGGCCATCCAGCTGGCGATTAACCCCTTCACGCTCTCCGACCCGGTCCCGACCGCCGGGCGCGGGCTGAACCCGCTACTGCAATCGCCCTGGATGACCATCCATCCGCCAATAGTCTTCACCGCCTACGGCTTTGCTATCCCAGTCTACGCGGCGGGGCTGGCGGCGCTTGCGGTGCGCGGCGACGCGTGGCTCGATGTGGGGCGCCGCTGGGCCCGCTGGTTCTGGCTGCTGACGGCCAGCGCGCTGACGATGGGGGGCTACTGGGCCTACACCACGCTCGGCTGGGGCGGCTTCTGGGCGTGGGACCCGGTCGAGACAGCGGGGCTGCTGCCGTGGCTGGCGTGCACCACGTTCCTGCATGCGGCGGTGATGGGGAAGCGCAAGCGCCACTATGCGCTGCTGGGACCGCTGCTGGCGATGCTGGTGCTGCTGCTGGTGCTGCTCGAGTCGTTCGTCACGCGCGGCGGTATCTGGCTCTCGGTGCACGCCTTCCTGCCGACACAGTCCGAGAGCGCCGCGCAGCGGTTCATGACCGTGATGGCTGATGACGCGTCGGTCAAGGGGCTGGTGCTGCTGCTCAGCAGCTGCCTGGCAGCGACCGGTTTCACGACGGTGCGCGCCTACTCGCGCGCGCCGCCGTCCGAGCCGCGGCAGCGCGAAAAGCTTGAAGAGTGGCTTGACGAGGATACTACCTTCTTCGGGGCCATCTACACCCAGCTGCTCATCCTGACCGTCGCGCTGGTACTGCTGCTGATGGGAGTCAACGGCTACCTGCCCGGCTTCGTCTTCGAGACCAGGCTGGCGCTGTTCATTGCATTGCTGGCGGCGCTGTTCACCGTCTACACGCTCCAGCGCTGGTACGAGCCACGACAACTGCTGTTATACTGTATCGCCACCGCCGTTGCGAGCGCCATCCTAGGGCTACTACTGCTCGGCGCACGCCCCGGCTCATGGATGGCGGGCGCAGCGCTGCCGTGGGCTGCGCTCGCCGGCTACGCGGCGCTGCGCTATCTCTGGAGCTTCCGCGGGAAGCCGCTGCTGCCGCGGCTGCGCGCGTGGGGGCCGTATATCGCGCACCTGGGCATCATCCTGGTCGCACTTGGCTACGGCGTCTCCTACGGTCTCGACCAGGTCGAGACCATCGAGCTGGAGGAGGGCAGCTCGACCGAGGCGGCCGGCTTCACGGTTACGCTCGACGATGTGGTAATGCGCCCCGGCGACGAGAACCGGCTGGAGGCACAGTTCCGGCTACACCGCGGCGACTCGCTGGTGGTCGACGGCACCGCGGCGCGGGTCAACACCGCCGGCACCACCGAGTGGCGCACGCTCATCTACCTAGAGCACCACCTGGACCGCGACATCTACGTCACGCTGGACGAGGCGGTCCCCGGCGAGGGCGACCAGCCGAGCCGCGCCACGCTCACCGTGCGGCAGATTCCCGGCATCATGCTGGTCTGGACCGGCGCGCTGCTCACCACCGGTGGTATGGCGCTCACAATATTCACCGACTGGGCGCCGGGGAAGCAATGGCTGCGGAAGGTTGGGAAGTAAGGATTAATCAGGCTGGGGGCAGATACTCAAGCTCTTTCAGCGCCGCCCGTGCAGCGTTGCCATCGCGAAACTAGAGACAAGAAAAACTAGAGACAATCGGGCCCGGGTGCCGAGCCACCGGCGTTGTCGTCCTGGCGGAGCGCCCGCTGCCACACTCCTTCTCCGCCCCGCTACCCATCCGAGCGTCGGAAGTCCACGGTGGGGCTGCTCCCTTCCGGGCCTGACCCGATTCCCGTGGTGAAGGCCGACGGCCTGCCCTCCGGCAGACCGCGCTGACCGCCTGCGACCCCGGAGGACAGGACTTCACGGTCGGATTGCGGATTGGGCGACCCACTGGGTGCGCCGCCGCCGGCTGTCGCCCCCCCTGAAGGCGATTGGGGGTCACAGGGTACGTCTAGCTCCCCGGCCAAGCTCAGCCCGCCCTCTCGTCAGGACGACTATTTGGAGGTTTGCATGCGGAAAACGCGCCTCAGACCACGCGCAGAGCCGCGGAACAGCTTCTCTGTCCAGGTCTCCCGCTCGCTGCTGAACTGCTTCATGATGGCGTTGCCGTAGGGCTCGATGGTCTCGCTCGCAACCGCCGCGTAGCCGTGCTCGTGGATGTCGGCCAGCGTATCACCGTAGTAGCCCAGGATATTCTCGTAGAGCATCTTGCCAGCCACCTGGGGAGCGGTAACCGCCACCCCGGCCGCCTGCTTGGCGCGCGCGGTCGCCTGTAGCGTCATCACGCCTCCCAGTTCCAGCATTGCGGGGCTCGAAGAAGTGCAGTTTTCCACCGGGCGTCACCGCCGCAACATCGAGCCGGCCGTTGCCGTTGAAGTCGCCCAGTGCGGGAGTAGCGAACGCCGCCTCGAAGCTGCTAAAGTCGCTATCAAGCGAGTTGCCGTCCGCGTCTTCCAGCCGCCCCAGGTCGCGGCGCCACATCAGGTTGCTCCCGACCGGCAGGCCGCCGTCAAAAATCTCGAGGTAGCCGTGCCACTCGTCATCCTGCTGCCCAGCGGTGACCCACGCCAAATGGCGCACCGAACGGTCGTAGTCGCCGACGACATTGGCCGAAAAATTGCCGATGACGCTGCCCCAGGAGATTACTTCCTCGCACTCCAGCGCACCGCTGCAGTCGTCGCCGGGGTCGCCGCGGTCCCAGCTCACGACCGGTTCCCGCCGGTCAATCGAGCGCTCCATAATGTCGGCGACGCCGCTGTGGTGGTCGTCGCGGCCGAACATCGCCCAGTCAGCCAGCACCGATGGCGACAGCAGCAACATCAGCGCCAGCGCTACGGCGGTTGCCCGACGGGACATCGCGGGCGAGTCCGCTGGCTGCTAAATTAGAGTGGCGGTGCCTCCCTTCCGGCAGGGGCAGCCTCGACCAGCGACGTGCTGCGTTAGTGCGGTAGCGGGAAACCGGCGCAGAACTCCCGGACTTCCTCGCGGATGTTAGCCAGCACTGCCTCGTCACCGCCGCTGGTGACGGCATGGTCAATCCACGCCGCAATCTGCGCCATCTCGGACTCGCGCATGCCGCGCGTCGTGACCGCCGGCGTGCCGAGGCGAATGCCACTGGTCTGCATCGGCGGCCGCGGATCCTGCGGAATGCCGTTGTGGTTGGCAATCATTCCCGCCTGCTCGAGCCAGCCGGCGACCTGTTTGCCGGTATTCTCGGGAACGCGCTCACGCAGGTCGACCAGCATCAGGTGGTTGTCGGTCCCGCCACTAACTAGCCGGAATTTTTTTTCGACAAGCGCTGCCGCCAGCGCCTTGGCATTCGCGACGACCTGCGCCGCGTAGTCGCCGAACTCGGGGCGCAGCGCCTCGCCGAAGCAGACTGCCTTGCCGGCGATGACGTGCATCAGCGG
>JAKURS010000028.1 GCA_022449705.1 Candidatus Poseidoniia archaeon
AATGAAAGCGTTCCCGCTGGTGCGCGACCTCGTCTGCGACGTCTCCTGGAACTACGAGGTCAACAAGCGCATCCAGCCCTACCAGCACCCCGACATCGACGACCCCCGTATGGCGCAGGAGGACGTCGACCGGGTGCAGGAGTTCCGCAAGTGCATCGAGTGCTTCCTCTGCCAGGACACCTGCCACGTGCTGCGCGAGCACGACCTGCACCCCGAGTTCGCCGGTCCGCGCTTCCTCATCCGACTGGCGGAGCTGGAAATGCACCCACTCGACCAGGGCGACCGGCTCGCCGCGACGCGCGACGAGTTCGCCATCGGCTACTGCAACATCACCAAGTGCTGCACCGAGGTCTGCCCCGAGCACATCAATATCACCGATAACGGCATCATCCCGCTCAAGGAACGCGTTGTCGACGAATACTACGACCCGCTACGCTGGCTCTGGCGTAATACGGTCGGCAAGGTATTCGAGGCCTAGCTATGAACTGGAATTCAATCATACCCATTGCCTTCGCAGCACGCCTCGACAACGGTGCTACAGAATTCGAGTTGTGGGAAAAGGTTGCCGCTCAACCGGCAGGCGGAGGTGGGAGGTGGGAATTGCCCACCGGGAGCAGCCGCCTTTCAATCCCGCGCAGTAAAAAAGAATTGGGGCGAGCCTGATAAACCACGGACCGCGTGGAGCCGCATGGAACCCATCCGGGCGCCGCACGGCAGCGAGCTGAGCTGCAAGGGCTGGGGCCAGGAGGCGGCGCTGCGGATGCTGATGAACAACCTCGACCCCGATGTGGCCGAGAATCCCGACGAGCTGGTAGTCTATGGCGGCCGTGGCAAGGCGGCACGCAACTGGGACTGCTACCACGCCATTGTCAAGGCACTGCGCGGGCTCGGGGACCAAGAAACACTGCTGGTGCAGTCGGGCAAGCCGGTCGGCATCTTTCGGACACATGCCGACGCGCCGCGGGTGCTGATAGCGAACGCCAACCTGGTCGGCAACTGGGCCACCTGGGAACACTTCCACGAGCTGGAGCGCAAGGGGCTGATGATGTATGGCCAGATGACCGCCGGCTCCTGGATCTACATCGGCTCGCAGGGCATTCTGCAAGGAACATACGAGACCTTCGTCGAGGCGGGTCGCCAGCACTTCGGCGGTTCGCTGGAGGGCAGGCTCATCGTCAGCGGCGGCCTTGGCGGTATGGGCGGCGCGCAGCCGCTCGCGGCGACCATGGCTGGCGCAGCCTTCCTCGCCGCCGACGTCGACCGCGCGCGCGTCGAGAAGAGGCTCGCAATCGGCTACTGCGACGAAATCAGCGACGACATCGACACGGCGATTGACCTCGCGCTCAAGTGGCGTGACGCAGGCGCTGCGCGCAGCATCGGCGTCGTCGCGAACGCGGCCGAACTGCTGGAGCGCCTCATCGCCCGGGATGTCGTCCCTGACCTGCTGACCGACCAGACCTCGGCGCACGACCCGCTCAACGGCTACATACCGCGCGGACTCTCGCTCGACGAAGCACTGGCACTGCGCGAGAGCGATTCCGCCGCATACCTGGAGCGCAGCTACGCCACCATGGCTGATCATGTGCGCGCGATGCTCGCATTACAGGAGCGCGGCGCCCACACCTTCGACTACGGCAACAACCTCCGCGCCGGCGCCCAGGAGGCTGGAGTGGAGAACGCGTTTGACTTCCCCGGTTTTGTCCCGGCGTATGTGCGACCGCTATTCTGCGAAGGCAAAGGGCCGTTCCGCTGGGCAGTGCTGAGCGGTGACCCTGCGGATTTGGCCGCCACGGACGATGTTATCCTCGAACTGTTCCCCGATGACGAACCGCTTGTGCGCTGGATAACCATGGCACGGGAGAAAATCAAATTCCAGGGACTGCCGGCACGCATCTGCTGGCTCGGCTACGGCGACCGCGCGAAGGCGGGGCTGGCATTCAACGAACTCGTCGCCTCCGGAAAGGTAAGCGCGCCCATCGTGATTGGTCGTGACCACCTGGACTGCGGCTCGGTCGCCAGCCCGAACCGCGAGACCGAGGCGATGCGCGACGGCAGCGACGCGGTTGCGGACTGGCCACTGCTCAACGCAATGCTGAATGTTGCCGCCGGGGCCACGTGGGTCAGTTTCCACCACGGCGGCGGCGTCGGCATCGGCTACTCGCTGCACGCTGGCATGGTCATTGTTGCCGACGGCACGAACGCAGCGGCAGCACGGCTCGAGCGGGTGCTGACTACTGACCCCGGGACCGGCATCATGCGGCACGTCGACGCCGGCTACGAGCGTGCCCGCGAGGTGGCTGACGAGCACGACCTGCAGGTCGGGCTGGTCGACTGAGCGCAGCATGAACCTCATCCTGGCGTCAGCGGCGGACAGCGCCGCGCTCAACCTGCGTGAGCGGCTGCTCGAGCTCGGAGACTGGCACGAAGATGGCGAGTTCCAGGGCACCCCCACATGGCGACTCGCCAATGGTGACGGCTTCTGTACCGCAGGAACCCGCATGGCGACGCTGAGGGAGCTGCATCTCTACGCCGAGCATGTTGACCGCGAGTGGGAAGAATTGACCGGTGAGGCGCCCGAGTGCATCGCGTTCCTTTCGCGCCACAAGTCAGCCAGCGAACGGCCCAGCCTGACGGTGCACCCGGTCGGCAACTGGGGCGCGGCCGACTATGGAGGGACGCCCGGTGCGGTCTCCGGGACCGCGCCGGAGTGGATGACCGGGCTGCTTCTCGCTATCTCACGCACCGCTCCCGCGGGCTACCAGGCCTGCTTCGAGGCGACGCACCATGGACCACTGCTGGAGACGCCGGCATTCTTCGTCGAAATCGGCTCAGACGAGAGCCGATGGGAACTGCGCGAGCCGGCCGAGGTGCTGGCACGCGCCCTGCTCGAACTGAAACAGGCCAGCGGCACGCCGCTGGTGGGCATTGGCGGCGGCCACTACACGCCGCGCTTCAGCGATGTTGCACTGCTTCGCGAAGCATGCTTCGGCCACATGGTCCCGAAATATGCGCTTGAGCACCTCACGCCGGAACTGCTGCGGTCAGCGCTGGAGCATTCCGGCGCACGGGCAATCTACCTTCACCGCAAGGGAATGCCAAAATCGGCGATCACGCACTGGCGGGAGTGGGCGGAGGCGGAAAACGTCGCGGTCGTCAGCTCGCAGGAACTGCCAAAACGTGCCTGAGTTTGTGCGAGATTTTCAAGAAGACCAATATATAAATAAGAATTCTAGTCTGGCAGCAGCATCTTGATAACCGCCTGCTTGAGTTCGGCAACGCCGGTTTCCTCTGTCGCCGACGTAGCGAGCGCACCCTCCGGAAGGGTCGCCTCCTGCTCCAGGTCGCACTTGCTCCAGATATCAAGCCAGCGCGCGTCGGGAAAGCGCTGGTGCAGCTCCTCGCGCAGTGCCTGCTGGCCTTCGAGCGGGTAGCCAGAAGTACCTGAAGCGTCAGTCACGAACACGATGGCGGGTGCCAGGTGCTCGAGCGCCGCGAGGCCATGCTTCTCGATATTGTTGCGCTGCGCGTCGGGACGGTCAAGCAGGCCGGGGGTGTCCATCACCTGCAGTTTCTGGTATCTCGCGGTGATGTGGCCCAGACTCACCGACTTCGTCGTGAACGGGTATTCACGCACCACCGGCCGGCCGGTGGAGATGGCGCGCACCAAGCTCGACTTACCGACGTTGGGCGCGCCAGCCATCACCGCCAGCGGTGTTTCCGGGTCGACCGCCGGCAGCCGACCCAGTGTCTTCCGGGCGTCACGCAGGAATTCCAGCCGATCAGAGACCTGCCGCACGACCGAGGTGAGGCGGCCGTAGCCCTGCTTCTGCAGCTGGAGCGCCCGCTCGCCGCGGGCACGCGCTGCTTTTGAAGAGAACTGCCCGCCCAGCTTCTGCAGCTGCTGGCGCGCCCAGTCGATACCACCCAGTGACTGCCGCAGCTCGTCCAGACCTACGCTCAGATTGACAATGTCGCGGTCGAACGGGTGCAACTGGTCAAGGCTTGGGAAATCCTCGACAATGACTCCCAGCGGCGCCCCGAGGTTGTCGGCCAGCGAAGAGAGCTTGCGCGCCGCGGAGTCGAATTTGCCGCTGCGCTTCTTCGCCGCGCGGTGGAGCGCACGCTCGATGAGCTGCTCTGCATCAAGTATCTCGGGCAGCGAGCGCCACTCCATACCGGTGCGAAAACGGGGGGCCTAAATCACATGTGGTCGATTACGGCCTGCCCGAACTCGCTGCACTTCAGCAGCGTCGCGCCTTCCATCAACCGGTGGAAGTCGTAGGTAACCGTGCGTGCCGCGATGGTGCCCGTGACCCCCTTTACCACCAGGTCGGCCGCCTCGTCCCACCCCAGGTAGCGCAGCATCATCTCGCCGCTCAGGATGACCGAGCCGGGATTCACCTTGTCCTGCCCCGCATATTTCGGTGCGGTGCCGTGCGTGGCTTCGAAAATGGCGTGGCCAGTGTCATAGTTGATGTTGGCGCCAGGGGCGATGCCTATGCCACCCACCTGCGCCGCCAGCGCATCGGAGATGTAGTCGCCGTTCAGGTTCATGGTAACAATCACCGAATACTTGCGCGGCCGCATCAGCACCTGCTGCAGCATCGCGTCGGCGATGACGTCCTTGATGACTATGTCGCGGCCGGTCCCCGGATTCCGCAGCGTGCACCACGGCCCGCCATCCAGCTCGGTCGCACCGAATTCGGCCTTTGCGAACGCGTAGCCCCAGTCGCGGAAACTTCCTTCGGTAAACTTCATGATGTTGCCCTTGTGGACCAGCGTCACGCTCGGCCGGTCCTGGATGATTGCGTAGCGCAGCGCAGCTCGCACGATGCGCTCGGTCCCCTCGCGCGATACAGGCTTGATGCCGATACCCGAGCTGTCGGGAAACCGAATTTTGGTGACGCCCATCTCCGACTGCAAGAAGTCAATTACCTTGCGCGCCGCGTCCGAGCCGGCTTCCCACTCGATGCCGGCGTAGACATCCTCCGAGTTTTCGCGGAAGATTACCATATCCACCGCGCCCGGGTCCCTGACCGGGCTCGGTACGCCCTCGAACCAGCGCACCGGCCGCACGCAGGCAAAAAGGTCAAGCTGCTGCCGCAGTGTTACGTTCAGCGAGCGGAAGCCGCCCCCGACCGGCGTCATCAGTGGCCCCTTCAGCGCGACGATATAGGTGCGAAGCGCCTCCAGCGTCGCCGCCGGCAGCCACTCGCCGGTCGCGGCGTGCGCCGCTTCGCCTGCTAGGACTTCCCGCCAAGCAAGCCGCCGCTGGTCGCCGTAAGCGCGCGCGACAGCCGCATCGAGCACGTCGCGTGCAACCGGCGTCACGTCGTGGCCAATGCCGTCGCCGATAATCAGCGGAATCACCGGCTCGTCCGGAACGGTGAGTTCACCGTCGCGGCAGGTTATCGCGGCGGAGGCCATCGGCCGCCCATTCGCGGGAGTATAAACCGGCTACTGCTTTATTCCCGCTCCCGCTGCGGTGATGTGGAACTGCTCAACCGGCTGGTCGTCGGCAGCGCGCCACTGCTGCCGCGCTTCTTTATCGGCCGCGTCGCAGCGCGCTACGTTGCGGGCGATTCACTGGATGAAGGGCTGGCGCTGGTCACGCACCTGAACACGCTGGGCTTTGCCGGGACACTCGACGTGCTGGGCGAGGAAGTCCGCGAAGCGGAGGCGACGATGCGGTTCCGCGACGCCTACGTGGAAGTGCTGGACGGCATTGCCAATTCCGGGGCGGACTGCAACGTCTCGCTCAAGCTCACCGCACTCGGCCTTTGCATTGACCCTGAACTCTGCTGGGACAACCTCGCACTCATCCTGGACCGGGCGCGCGAGTTCGACAATTTCGTGCGCTTCGACATGGAGGACTCGAGCGTTACGCAGGCGACGCTCAAGATGTGCCAGCGCGCCCGTGAATTCTACCCGCAGTGCGGTACGGTGCTGCAGGCGTACCTACACCGCACGCTGGAAGACGCGCGCAGCTTGGCCGGACCGGAGAGCAACGTGCGAATCTGCAAGGGTGCCTACGTCGAGCCCGGGGTGATTGCGTTCCAGGGATATCAGGAGGTGCGCGACAGCTTCATGGCGACCGCACGGCAGCTGCTCGAGCAGGGCAGCTACGCCTGCTTTGCGACGCACGACCTCTGGCTTATCGAGCAGTGCGAGGCGCTGGTAGCGGAGCTGGGCGTCGCGCCCGACCGCTACGAGTTCCAGGCGCTCTCGGGCGTACCAATCGAGACGACGCTCGACCGGCTCGTTGCGGCAGGCCATCGCGTCCGCTACTACATCCCGTTCGGGCCGGAGTGGTATGCCTACTCACTGCGCCGCATGCGCGAGAACCCCGCTATCTGGCGGCATACGCTGCGCGCCATGTTCTCGCGGTCGCGCCACCGGCAGCGCTAGAACGGAATATCATCAAGCAGCCCCGGCCCCAGCACCAGCGCCCCGGCTTCGCCGGCCACGAGCCTTTCGCCCTCCACCGGCCGCTTGACGTAGCCCAGTGCCAGCTGGCTGCCGTCAGGCTGGAACGCGGTGCTGGTCACCTTGCCGGCCGGGGCACCGTCACGCTCCAGAGCGGTGCCGGCCTCTACAGGTGCCGAGAGCTGCAGGCGCACAAGGCGACGGCGCAGCCCGCCCACGTGCCGCAGCTTGGAGATCACTTCCTGCCCCGGGTAGCATCCCACGTCGGCTGGCACCAGAGCGCCGAGCCCCGCCTCAAGCGGGTTACGCCGCGCTACCGACTCTGCGTCCCAGTCGGGGATACCTGTGGCCAACTGCGCCAGCCGCGCCAGCTCCGGCTCGTCATCCGCCACAATGCCGGGGGCGGCGGTAACCGCCTGCCCCAGCAACGCCCGGAAGCGCACCCCGTCACCGGTCGCGGTCCAGCCGCTGTCGGTGGCCGCGCTCCCGCCAGCGGTGGTTGCCAGCCCGGCACCGGTCACCCAGTCGAGCCGTTCGAGGGTAACGTCGGCCGCCAGGATGTATTTTTCCAGTTCGACCGCGACTGGCCCGCCGCCGCTGGCGATGGCGGCGAGCGTGCGTTCACCGTCGGCGAGCAGCCACAGCTCGCCCAGCGTGCGGCCGGTGCGTGACAGCAGCAGCCCGTGCGCCGTCTCTCCAGGCTCAAGGCTGGCGACAGCACAGGTAAGCATGCGCTCCAGGTAGTCGCGCTGCTCGCTGCCGGTGCAGGCGAGCCAGGTCCATTCGAGACGCCACACAGCTGCGCCAGAGCGCCAGCCTTATGTAAACCGCCTTTGTAGCGCCGAAATGGCGCCTCGTCGCGTGCGCAAGGGAAAGCAGCAGGAGCGCAGGACCGTCCCGCAGGGCGGCCGCCCGACA
Source organism: Candidatus Poseidoniia archaeon (assembly GCA_022449705.1). Taxonomy (GTDB): domain Archaea; phylum Thermoplasmatota; class Poseidoniia; order MGIII; family CG-Epi1; genus UBA8886. The sequence goes on from JAKURS010000028.1 coordinate 7,345, forward strand.
GTCGCCCTGGCGCTTGGGGCGCTGATGATCGTGAGCATCTTTGCCGGGGTGGTGCTTTTCCTGATTCCGGAGGAGCCACCAGTCATTACCCACGGTGTCGCGGCCGAGCTGCTCAGCAATAACCACGCGGTAATGCCGGGCGAGGCGACCGATTTTGTACTGCTGGTCGAGAACTTGGGCTCGCACGTCGACACCTTCACAGTCGAAGTCGAGTCCAACGACGGCGGCTTCGATATCCAGGTTGAGCCCAGCTTCGAGTCAGTCGTGGTTTCGCCGGGTGAGCGGGTGCCGCTGCTGGTCAGCGTGGTCTCGCCCAACAGCGGTGAGCTGTACGGCCACCTGGCGGTCCGCTCACAGGGCGACGCTTCGGCAACTGCGACGGTGCGCTTCAACGTCAGCGCCACCGCCAGCTTCGGCAACTACAGCGCCATCGGTGATGCGGTCGAGGTGCAGTACGCCGGCATCCGCGCGCGAGACGGAGTGATGTTCGACAGCAACCTGGAGTGGCTGGAGCAGTCCAACTACCCGCGGGTATCGGAGATGGACCTGCGCCACTGCGGACCGGGAGAGACCCCCCAGAACTATGACTGCTACACCCCGCACTATGACCTGCTCTGCGCCTGGGAAGTCGGCGTCCCGTCCGTTGATAAAGACCCGAACCCGCCGCAGGGCTGTGGAGGGATGATTCCGGGCTTCGACGCCAAGCTGGTCGGGATGCAGGTAGGGCAGACGCTGGCGGTGCGCATCCCCGCCCGCGACGCCTACGGCGAGGATCCGTCGCAAGGCAAGCTGGGTGGCGAGGACCTAATCTTCCTGATAACGCTGGTCACCATCGTGTGAGCCCGGAAGAGTGGGAGACTGGCGAGCCGCAGGAGCGCGGCCAGTTCCGCATCTTCCGCGTCAAGGAGGTGAAGGGCACCTCGCCCCGGACCGGGGAAGAGCTGAGCTTCTACTTGCTTGAGTGCAACGACTGGGTCAACGTCATTGCGTTTACGGAGGGGGGCAAAGTGGTGATGATCCGGCAGTACCGCTTCGGGACGCAGCAGGTGGAGCTTGAGATTCCGGGCGGAGTCATCGAGGAGGGAGAAACCCCGGAGGAGGCGGCGGTACGCGAACTCGAAGAAGAAACGGGTTACAACGGTGGTGAAATCTCCTACCTCGGGTCGGTCTCGCCCAATCCCGCCTTCCACACCAACCGCTGCCACACTGTCGTCATCCAGGGCGTAAAGCCGGAGGGCGAGCAATCGCTCGACCCGGGCGAGGATCTGGAGGTGGAGCTGAAGCCGCTTGCTGATATCCCCGGGCTGATTGCCGATGGTACTGTCCGGCACTCGCTGGTGATGGCTGCCTTCCAGCTGCTGGGGCTGGTGGCCGACACTTCAGAGGAACAGACCTAGACCGCGAAGGCACCGAACTGGCGGCAGAACTGGCACTCGCCCTCTCCGCCGGCCGGCTCTCCGCAGGTGGGGCAGTTCGCCAGCGGCTGCGGCGATGCCAGGGTCTCGCGCAGCCGGTCCATCCCGCGCAGCAGCCCGTGGCGTGTTCCCGGCTGCGCCTGCTCCAGCTGCAGCAGCAGCTCGCGGAACAGGTTGCGCTGCGCTTTCGCCGCGTGCGGGCAGTCTCCATCGTGGAACTCCCACCCCTGCAGCAGCGCCAGCAGGTAGACCTCCTGCTCGGGGATGCGGCGCAGTGGCAGCAGCCTTGGCACCATCCCTGGCCGCCGGTGCAGGTGCGGCGCCATGCGCTGCAGCCGCGCCACGTCGCCACGCGCGTGATTCATCAGCACTGTCTGCGCACAGTCGTCCAGGTTGTGCCCCAGCACCAGCGCATCCACCCCAGCGTCACGTGCAGCGAGGTTGAGCGCGCGGCGGCGCAGGATACCACAGGGCGAGCAGGGTGATCCGGCGGGGGGCTGCATTTGCAGCAGCTCGTCCAGTCCCATACCAACAAGGTCGCGGTAGCCGCTGACTCGCAGCTCAACCCCAAGCGCGTCACAACAGCGACGCGCGCACTCCAGCGCCGGGGGGCGGTAGCCGGCAATGCCTTCATCGACCGCCAAGGCCACCAGCTCCAGGCGCCGTGCACCAGCCCACACCTGCACAAGGTGCAGCGCAACCGTCGAGTCCTTGCCGCCCGAGAGCGCAACTGCTACACGGCGCAGCGGTGCGCCGTTGGTTTCGAGCGCGGCGACCTGCTTGCGTAATTCGCGCCGCACCGTCTTTTCCACTGCAGAGACGAAATGGCGGCGGCACAGGTGCTCGCCCGAATAGCGGCGGCTGATGACCGGCTCGCTCGTGCAGGTGCGGCAATCCATGCGACCGCAGCAGCGCGCAGGTATAGCGACTGCCGGCGACCGAAATGATGACACAGTTATGACTTAGAAAAAAGATATATAGAATCTAAATGACACAATAACGTCGTCGTTAACCAAAAGACTTATATATGATATTTGGAGATAGCTGCAACAGATATGGCACCCTTGGGCCCACTTACTTCCAACCGCCTGACAGTGCGCCTGGACCCGGAGCGGGCGGCGCAGCTGGAGTATTATGCCAGCCAGAACCCAATGTCGGTCCGTTCCTACAACCAGGTATTGCAGGAAGCGCTGGATGAATTGCTGAAGCGGAATGTTCCCGTTCCCGGCCGGCGCAATCTCACGATTTCACTGCCGGACAGGGCGGCCAAGAAGCTCTACGAGCTGCAGGAGCGCGGCTTCGGCTCGCTGGACGAACTCCTCTCCAGGGCGATATCTGCGCACGCCCAGACGTTGATGCGTGAGGAGAGCGAGTATGACACTATGGTGAGCGGATTCAGCACGGTGGCGAGCCGACGCAGGGTGCTCTTCTCGGACTCAGGGAGGGAGCAGCCGTAGTGCGAGGTATCAACCATGCTTAACAGACTCGAGGAATTCGACAGCCAGAACCTGCAACAGTACATCACCCCGCCCCGTATTCGCCTGATAGGCGTCGGCGGGGCTGGTAACAACATCCTGCGGCGGTTGCACCGCCGTACCATCAGCGGTGCCGAGACAATCGCACTCAACACAGACGCAATCCAGCTAAACGTGTGCCAGGCTGACCGTCTACTGCTGCTGGGCAGGAAAGAAAACAAGGGACGCGGCACCGGTGGCAGGCCCCAGCTGGGACGCCGCTACGCCGAGGACGAGCGGGAACTCATCAAGGCTTGCGTCGAGGGTGCCGACCTGGTGTTCGTGATTGCTGCCATGGGTGGCGGCACGGGGACTGGCGCTGCACCGGTCGTTGCCAAGGTCGCGCGGGAAGCCGACGCACTGGTGGTCGGGGTCTCGATTCTGCCGCAGAAGATGGAAGGCAAGCGCAAACGGCGACTGGCACAGGACGGACTGGAAGAATTCAGGCAGGCATGCAACTGTCTCATCGAGCTCGACAACCAGCGGTTTCAGGAACTCAAGCCAGATTACCCCTTCAAGCGCGCGTACGATGTCATGAGCGATCTGGTGGCCGATATGGTCCAGACGCTCACCGAGACCATTACTGTGCCTTCAACCATCAACGTCGACTTCGCCGACCTGAAGCGAATCATCGAGGCGGGCGGGTCGGCCAAGGTGCTGTTTGGCGAGGCCAGTTCCCCCGAACCGGCCGATGTGCTCAACCATCTGCTGGGCAACCCGCTGCTGGGCGCCAACTTCGAGGGCGCCGAGGCGGCGCTGCTGCACATCACCGCCGGGAGCGATTTCGCGCTCAGCAACTGCCATGAAATCTTGGCCGCGTTGAGGGTCGACCTGGCCCAGGACGTCAACCTGATTCTGGGTTACCGCACCGACGAAACCCTCGAAAGCCGGGTGCGGGTCGTAATGCTGGTCTCAGCCATCCCGGCGGACGGAGGCAAGCTCGAACTAGAGAGCCCGTTCGATGAGCACAACAGCACCGGCTCGGTGCTGGGCGGTGCCATCCCCATGGTAGGCTAAGGCTGAAACAGCCCGGAATGGGCCCGGCGGGGGGATTCCCTCCGCCTACTCTTCTTCTTCCCGCCGCAGCGCTATCGCCAGCGCAGCCAGCAGCGAGCTGGCCAGCATTGACAAGGGCGCCAGTGCGAATGACGGGACGGTGTTGATTTCGGCTACCGCCGTGATTTCAATCGAGCGGCGGTTGTTGTTCTCGTTCGACTCGGCGATGTCTTCCTCGGTATCGACTGCCAGGTAGAACACGTAGGTGCCAGCGATGTCGTCACCGGGACCGGCCGACATGCCCAGCTGGCTGGAGGTGGCACGGAAGTAGACGAACTGCCGTCCGCTCCGCTCGCGCAGCTCGGCGCCGGTGGCTGTGGTCTCGTCAGCGTCGATATCCCATTCGCTGCCGGTCCAGAAGAGACCGACATCGACCCCGACCGGGTTGAGGTCCAGGTAGAGCAGGCCGACCTTGAAGGTGCCGACCGTCTCGGTGCCAG